>CAYSHJ010000507.1:0-2870 GCA_964430385.1 uncultured Planctomycetaceae bacterium | reverse complement strand
CGCCAACGAAAGCGAGGTGCGTGATGTTCCATCACCGCCGCGTCTGGTGCGTCAGTCCCGTCACATCGGCTGAAGAACTTGCCAAGAAGCTGACCGAGATGATTTGGTGCTGCTGCAATGCGTTCGAGCTTGAAGGCTATCTCTGGCTCAACGACTCAACATCGCCCGATAGCGCCCAAGAATTCGCTGTCCTGGAAAAAGACGGCGGAAACGGCAAGCCCGTCCAGATCGAGTCGATCACGTTCGGATGGTGTGACGAGGTGAAAGCCTTGGAATACATCCGCCACACGCTCGCCGGAGGTGACGACCTTAACCGATTCCGTCGCGAGGTCGATCCGGTCTTACAGTCACCGACCGAGCACGGGCGCTGTGCCCATTGTGCCTGACTCGTTCAGGCCGCCCCGTGGTTTCCACGGGGCATTTTGGCGCGTCGCTGCTCTCTCTTCTGCGGGGACACGTTGCACCGATTGGCAGCGAATATTTTCGTGCTAGGCTCACTCCGTGCATCCCAAAATCACCGCCGAACAACGGGAGGCCATCGCACAAGCTCGCGGCGGTCCCGTCACCGTGATTGATCCGGTGCTCATGGAGAAGTACATGCTGCTTTCGGCAGCCGACTACGATCGCATGGTCGAGTTCCTCGTGGATGCCGGTGTCGATCTCCGCGACGTCTTTGCGTCGGGATGGCGGCAGGGCTGATCGGTTCCTTCGATGACGACGGCACTCGACGTGACAAACTGAACGAGGACCGGGACTACGCCGAAGAGTGCAAGCGCTGGCTGATGCACGTGTGCTCGGTCACCTGCCCACCTGCCAGTACCACAGCGGTCAGTGCCGTGAGCGATTGTTGTTCGAGGACGTCCTCCTTGAGCGGTCGCGGAACAGGAAACTCTTTTTACCAATTGATCCACAGCGACTCGGTGCGACGCTGCTTGCGCCTGGTTTGACCGGCATTGTTCGGCATGTCGAAATCGAATCGCCGCCAATCTCGCAGCCACCGGTCGTATTCTACGCAGCGATAGCCACTGATTGCTGCGGGACCGGAATGCGCTTTGAGTGCCGCGACCAGCCAGAAGTGCTGGAGCGGCGTCATTTCGTACGGACCGTAGGCGGTCTTGGCAGTTCGTGTTCGTGGGTGGTATGGCGGGTCGGCGTAAATCAGACGATGGACTCTTTCTCGACTCTCCCAGACGGTGTACCAGCAAGCGTCTGCGGTCACTTCCACGCCACGCGCCCGAGCGATGATGCGGGGAAGTTCGTTGCTCCGAAACGTGTCCCAAGCGTTCTCGTCTCCGGGTTTCCCACCCCGCTCACGATGGGACCACGCAAAATTCTTTCCGAGTCCGCCTCTCGAAAATCTGCATGTGACCAGAAACCGCAATGCGCGATCCAGCAGCGTCCCATCGCTCGGTGACCGTACACCGTCAAACGTAGATTGGTTGTACGGCAGGTGGGAGAGGCGCTCCCTGAGAGCCGCGGCCAAGCCTTCGTTACCCAGTACGGTCCACAGAGCACATACGTCGGGATTGATGTCGCCGAGGATCTCGCGCTCCATTCGCGGCATCGCGAGGAACACGGAGGCACCAAAGGCGCATGGTTCCAGATACTCGCTGATACGATCGCGCACGCCGAGAAGAATCGGAACGATTCTTCTGGCCAGATAATACTTGCCGCCGTGCGCCTTCACGGGCGGGCGCAGGCGATGCACGACTCCCTGCGACTCAACGGGGGCGATCGAACTCTTCGATTCCGGTTCGTCGCAAAACAGAAGTTTCTGCACGGCCGAAGAAACGCCCTGAATTCCTTCGTGAACCACCGCCGCATCTACTGACCGCGCTGTATTCGTGTCCGGAGAACTCTGCCCAGGATCGACGGTCTTTCCGGAACGCTCAGACAATGCCATCGAAACTGATCGTAGTCGATTCGTTCGATCCGCGCGAGAGGCGCCGCGCGAGAGGCGAGGGCATCGTGCTCCACGATTCCTCGTGGCTGGTGGAACGCGCTCCACGAAATCAGCAACAAGAGCCCTTGCGCGAGTCCGATTTCTCTGGCACTGTCGCGTTTGCATCAGGCATTTCGCTTGATGCCTCTCGCTCAGAGAGTCCAGCGTTCCTTCACAGTTAGGAGTGAGATCATGTCGAACGACACGAAGACGCGGCCCGCGAAGCCGCCCGAGAAGAAGATCGGACCGTTTGCCGGTGGAATCGGAGTCGCCATCTGGCTCAACGATGTGGAAGCGGAAGATGGCAGTATTCGGCGCTTTCGCAGCATCACGGTGAATCCCAGACGGTATCTGGATTCGAAGTCCGGCCAATGGAAGGACGCCGCGTCGTATCAACCCTCGGATTTGCCTGCTCTTCTGTTTTGCCTCGCGAAAGCTCAAGAGTATTGCTACGAGACGCCGGTTCCAGGCCAGGAAGAGGCCCAGCACGCCGAAGCGGAAGGCGGTGTCGGCGATCACTTCTAACGCGGACTCTCCGAGTTAATCCCCAAGCCGACGAGGCTTGGGGATTCTTTTGGCGTGGCTTAGGCGATCATAAATCCCAAGCATAGTGCTCTGTGGTGATAAACATCAGAAAGGGGGCCAGCGGGAGGGAGGGTTGAGCGAGGAAACGAGAGCCACCGTCGAGCAGCGATCCGAAAAGAGAGGTCCCCGGCCTTCGGCGGATTGAGCTTCGTGGAACATTTCAAACCGCTTACTCGGCAAGGGCACGCATTATTGATTTCTCGGCTTCAATGATTACCTTGCCGACCTTCCGCGTCGTCGTGCTACCCGGATTCAGCAACAAATGATATCTCTTTTGAGTACCGCAACTGTTCGCCGCACTCTTCGCGATTGAGAAACGCCAGGGCGCGGGAGCGTTGACGAG
>CAYSHJ010000506.1:0-2696 GCA_964430385.1 uncultured Planctomycetaceae bacterium | reverse complement strand
CGGTGGTCTGGCGATTTCGCCCGACCTGTCGCACATTACGGGACTGGATGTTGAGACGATCAAGATCGGTATCGGCAACGCGAGCGCGTTCATTGGCGTCAACGGTCCCTTTGACCCGAACGATCCGGCTTCCGACAGCATGGGCTTGCAGATCAGTGGCGTCGATATCGGCATGGTGCTGATGACGCCGACGCTTGGTGAGCTGCCGGGCTTCGAGGACTTCGTTCCCAAGTTCTTCGCCCTGAAGGCGACCGTGGACTCGGCCGATCTGGTCGGCATCCCCGGTGTGACTGCGACCGCGACCGGAGTGGAATTCGACCTCAATGGCGGCGTGTGGTCGGAAGCGTTGGCGAACATTCCTGGTCCCGCCGTCGATTTCTTGGACAGTTTCTCGGAAACGAATGGCTATTTCGTGGAGACCGGGACGAGCGGCGAGGGCTTGCTGCTCGATTACTCGTCGCATTTTCTGGCTGTGCAGTTTGTCGGCGAAGTCGCGATTCAGGTTGACGGCGCGGACCTGCTGGCCATCGACGGTCAGTTCGCGCTGACGACCGACGGCACGAGCTTGGAGCTGACGGCCAACGGGAACCTGTCGATCGCCGACGACCTGCTGACCTTCCAGGTCGATGCGGTCTTGAAGGTCGATGAGGAGGGCCTCGCCGCCCGGATGAAGTTGGCGCTCGATGCCACGGACATCGCTGGAGTCAGCCTGGATGGTACGTTCGCCATGTTCGTCAACACGACCGGCACGGATCAGGCCATCAACATCCCCGACGAGTTCACGGTTCCGTTCGAGGGAGAGACCACGGACGTCAACGGTCAGCGGTCGGTGACGATCTCAGCCAACGCGCCCACGTTCCCGGTCAATTACGTTCCCGGAAGTCCGCTCGATCTGACCGCTCTGGGTTATGACGCAAGTCCGTCCGATTACTTCGTCGTCATCGGCGCGGGCGATCTCATCGTCAGCGACGTGTTCGACTTGGAGGGCGCGTTCCGTATCGAACTGAGTGCCACGGACGCGGACGGTCGCATGTCGGTCGAAGCCAAGGCGAAGCTCGATCTGGCGTTGGGCGGCACGACGATGTTCTCGTTCGATGTCGCGGGCGGGATGAGGATCGGCAGCGACGGGCTGGTGGGCGTGGTCGACGTCAGCTTGGCAAGCGGTTTCGCAACACCGGACTTCGGAGTCGATCTCGACGTCGCGTTCCAACTGCACTTGAACAGCACGGCAACGGCTGTGTCGCTGGTCGGGACGAATATCGAGCCGGGTGGTCTGCTCCATGCCACGGGCGAGATGGGGATCGGTGCTCTGACTCTGAACGGCGACTTTGAAATCCGCGTAGCTCCGGACAGCTTCGTGGTCGATATCGCCGCGAGCTTGGACGTGTTTGGCAGCACGTTGCGAATCGAGGGTGTCGCGGGGCTGTACACCAACGGCATCGTGTTTGGTCTGGGCCTGACATTGGGCGGCAGCAGCAACGTGAGCGTGTCCCCGATTTCCAACGTGACGATCTCGGGCGCGTTCACACTCAACGTCAACACAACTTCGGAAGCTCACGAGTCGATTCCGGCGAACTCAGCGGAAATCGCCGTCATTGCCAACGCCAATCTGTTTGGCTTTGTGATGTCGGGAGCGATCACCGTCGGCGTCTCGGACAACGGCCTGAGCATTGACGTCCCCGAATCCAATCCGCTGACGTTGGACTTCTTTGGCTTTGTGAGCCTCAACGTTCACGGCCACTTGGATACCTTCGACGATCAGGTCACCTTTAGCTTCACGGCCGGCGCACACCTTCAGATTTTCGATCCCGATATTTTCGGAGTGGAAGGGGACGTGAGCGTCACGTTCGCCAACGCGGGCTTCAGTGGACATATCGGCGGATCGGTCGGAGCGTTCGGCGTCAGGGTCAGTGCCGGTGGGGATATCTCCATCGGGGGTGGAATCGTGAGCTGCACGATTTACGTCTCGGCCACGCTGATCCCGGCGATCCACATCGAGATCTGGAACCCGTTCGGCGACAACTGGCACATCAATATTCCCGCCGTTGTGATCAGCGCCGATGCTCACTTCGTGCTGGGATCAACGACCGCCGCTCCGGTACCGCCGCCCCCGCCGGTGCTGGCGACGCTGATCGACGGTCACACACTGCGGCTGAATCTGGGTGCCGACAAAGCGGCGCGCGGCAGTGCCTACCTCGACGTCAAAGACGAGAGCTATGTCATCACGCGAGTCGGGCCGGGCACTTCCCACGGCGAAAAGGTGAAGGTCACGGCACTGGGGGCGGATCAGATTTATGACAACGTCACGGACATCCTCGTCAACGACACTCAGGCGGGGAACGACTTCATCAAGATCGGCAGCACGGTTCTCGCAGCGGTGTCGATCAACGCGGGAGTCGTCGCGACGGGGAATAATCACTTTGTCACCGGTGCCGGCATCGCGCTGATTGACGGCGGTTCCGGGCTGAACTCGATCGAGATCGGATCGGGCGGCGGCGTGTACAACGTCGGCACGAGCACCGGGAAAGTGACCGACGGCTCCGACGGCGACCTGATCGTCAACGCCAGCGGCTTCTCGGATTACTTCTTCGACGATGGCGGCTTGACTTACTCGACTCCGATAACGGCTCCTCCCGCCTCGCTCATCTTTGAAGGTGTACGTCAGTTGAATCTCACTGGCGATGGCGACACCGACA
>CAYSHJ010000505.1:0-4857 GCA_964430385.1 uncultured Planctomycetaceae bacterium | reverse complement strand
GGCTTGTCGTTGCGGATCGCGTCGAGCAGATCGTCCCATTCAAGTTGATACGGGCTAATTTCCGGCGTGGCGCATTTCCAGATCAGATCATCTTTGGCCATGCGATGGCTCTTGTACATGCGCGCGTTTGACGGATGGTGGCCCGACTGCGAAACAACCGCCGCACCCTTCGTGCCGTGTGCGTACGTCGCGAACTCTTGATGACAGCCCGGCATCGTGCGGCCTTCGAGAAACATCTTCGTGCCATCCTTGAACGTGAATTCCGTCGAATACGTGTCGAAGTTTTGATCGACGCTGTCGCCGCGATAGTGCCTGCCGCCGAAACCCTTCGCTTCGATCGGGAAGTCGTCCTTCATCCAACAGCACTCGTCGATGTTGTGGATCAGGAAGTCACTGTAGCCGCCGCCGCTGAGCCACAAGAAACCGTGGAAGTTCCGTATCTGGAACAGTAGTTCGTTCTCGCCGGCCGGCTTGGGACCGACCGTGGCAAAACCGGTCGGCCCAGCGATGCGATAGGCTCGCAAAAACGTCAGGTCGCCGATCTCGCCCGCCTTGATGCGGTTGAACAACTCTTGCCGCGACCGGCAGTGCCGGCACATTAGCCCAACGGCGACCTTCAGGTTCTTGCTGATCGACTCTTCCGCCAGCGCCA
The DNA here is from genome assembly GCA_964430385.1 of uncultured Planctomycetaceae bacterium. GTDB lineage: Bacteria > Planctomycetota > Planctomycetia > Planctomycetales > Planctomycetaceae > CAYSHJ01. The sequence goes on along the minus strand of CAYSHJ010000505.1, from coordinate 4,205 downwards.
GCATCCTGCGAGTGCTCGGCCCGTCAACGGTCGTTGGTTTCTCCATGAAGACGTTCAGTCCCTTCGAGATCGCATACGTGAAATGCACCCAGCGAAACGCCGGCGGCGTGGTCAGGATCACAATGTCGCCCGGCTTGAGCTGGTCCATCGCTTTTCTGTACGCATCGAAGCCGATGAAACGACGCTCTTCGGGCACGTCGACCTGATTGTCGAACCGCGGCTTGATCGCCTGATAAGCGTTGCTGAGTCGCTGCGTAAAGACATCCGCCATCGCGACCAGTTTCACCGGCCCATTCTTCGATGTGATCGCGTCCACGGCCGCTCCCGTTCCGCGACCGCCGCAGCCGACGAGAGCCAACTGCAACGTGTTGTTCTCGGCCGCAAAGGCTCGCGGCAACACGGCCCCCGCCAACGCCGACGCGGCAGCGATCTGCCCGGACGTTTTCAACAACTCGCGACGCGACAGGCCGCTCATCACGGATTCATTGTTCGAGGTTTCGCTCATGGCAAGTCTCCTGGTTGGGAAGGCAAGACGGTGGAAGTTCGAGAATGTCTGTTTTTCGAAGTCGCTCACGGCGATCACGTTATCGGAACCGCGCGACGTTTGCAAAAGTCGCCGCCTCACTGGCCGAGATCCGCCTCGACTGCGCCTTTGACCTTTCTCAGCCCGAGTGCAGCCTGCTCGCAATTGAAATCAGACGTGGTACTCCCACTTCGGCCCCGAGAATCCATCGAACAAGGCGCGGTGGCGAGTCAGCGAGTACTCGTCGGTCCGCGTTTCGTATTCGCGAACAAAAGCGATGAGCGGTTCAAGCAATCGCTGCTGCTCCTCCGGCGAGGCACAATACGACGGCTCCCACGGACGCTGGCGACAATGAGCTACACAGACTTCGATACCGGGATTGAGGAACCGCAACTCCGAACACTGCGGCAGCACGGCCTCTATGAGGTCTCCGTAACAGCCCTCGATGGCCCATTCCAAATGCTCCGCGACAAACGCCCGCAACTCAGCGAGGCTGTCGCTCAGCGGCTTACGTTCTGTGGACGCTCTCCAGGCGACGTCATCGAGGCACAACTGTGAAATGCCAAACTCCGCCGCCACTTCGCGAGCCATCGTCGTCTTCCCCGAACCGGCATTCCCGTAGATGACGATCCGATGTCCGATCATCGGCAGTCTCCTCATCCAATGTCGTCCACTCTCGCCGAGAGCGGATGGCTACTTCGCGTCACCAGCAAGCGTCTAAAGTTTGGTCAGCAACGTTTCCGTGGAGATTCCCGGTGACGGATTCGTGGCGCGACGGCGCAGAATCTCAGCATGACTTTGGAAGATCGCTTCAAACATGGCGTAAGTTGCGTCACCCGGCCTGGCAGCCGGGACGACGTCAGCCAGCGCATTGCCGTCGGCGTCCACAATCTCAATTTCGTCCAACGGTGATTGACGAAGTATCTCGTCCAATGAGGCTTTCGAGACTGCGCTTCCGAGAACGACTTGCCTGATTGTTTTCTCCGGATGGTCAGGATGGACGCAAGCATCATACTCGGCATTCCAGACGTTGCCACAAGCTTTGTGTCCCACACGATGGTTCCCGCGTTCAATGGTCGCTCCGCGACAAACTTAGTTTCGTCACGGTCCGCCGAGGCGGATGGGCTGAAGCCCACGGCGACCTTCGGAGGCCGCTCTGCGGCAAAGAACGCTCGCGATTCAGCAACAGAGTCGGCGATGCTGGTGATGCTCATGGTTCCGATGTGCCGCACACAGGTTGAAGCCGACCACGACACGCTCCGCGAGTTGTCTTGACTCGTTGATGACGATTAGACTCATTCTGGTTTTTGATCCTGAGACTGCGAGATAAATGGTACGAAACCATGCGAATTGAATCGGTCACGCTCAAGAACTTTCCCCCGTTTGCGGATGCAACAATTCCGTTCCCGGAGCGGGCCGCGAATAGCCAAGGCGGCGAAGTTCACTTGCTCACAGGACAGAATGGCTCCGGCAAGACGAGATTGCTGTGCCTACTCGCGGCTGCCTGCGGAAACCGTAGCGAACTCGATTCACGGATCCTGAACGATGCAGCCTGGACCGCGTTGGTTGCGGGGTTGTTTGGTTCCATTGGCGGGATTTGGTCAAGCCGAAACGGCATAGCTTCCTGGTGGACAGGGGCCATCACCCCCACGGCGCTTCAGGGGATGCTGTCAAAGAACCAAGCAACCGGTGCGATTGGTCAAACAGAGTCACTCATGGTTCGGGCTAAAGACTCATCGTTCCCAGATGTCCCGACAACATCAGCACTCGCTTTTCGTGGTATGGCGCGAATCTCGGATGCCAAAATTGCGGCGCTTCAGCCGGTCAAATTGGGGTCTCCCGCCGCGCACTTAACATTCGAGCGTTTTAAGGATGAAGACCACGTCGTCGGGCAGAGTATGGCAAACATCAAGATGAGTGCTGCGATGGACGCGATGAAGAAGTCGAACGGTCGTCCGTCGCGCGCAATTCGGATGATGGAAGGTTTGGAGGGGGCCGTATCGAGAATCACTGGCCGTGATTTTTCTTTCGACGTGACAGACCATCCAGAAGTCCGATTACGGGTTTACTGGGGTGGTGTGGAAATGCGACTTCTCCAGCTTCCCGATGGCCTGCGCTCCATAATCGGCTGGTTGGTGGCATGTGTGGCCAAGCTTGGTGCACAGTTCCCCGAGCACGAAGACCCGCTCAGCTTACCGTTGATTCTGTTGCTGGATGAGCCGGAAGGGCACCTGCACCCGGCGTGGCAACGCAAGATCTTGCCGGCCGCGCAGGCTTTGTTTCCGCAAGCTCAGATTTTTGTCGCCACGCACTCCCCGTTCGTCATCTCATCGGTCAATGAAGGCTGGATTCACATCTTCCGAGCGAATGAGACGGGCATTGTTACTGTCGATCAACCGAGGCCGTGCAGCAAAGGGGACACTTACTTGGATGTCGTTGAAGACATTCTCGGCGTCAAGGAATGGTACGACCCGGAGTCGGAAGACCTGCTGGCGAAGTTCCGTCACATCCGCGACGCGGCCTTGGCGGGGCAGGTGGAGAAAGAACCGGAGTTGGTCCAGCAAGCGCAGGTCATCGCTCAACGGAGTGATTCCCTCAGCGATTTGATGGCGCGAGAGATGCGCCAGTTTGAACGCCAGAAAGCGCAGGCGACGACCGGCTCATGAGAAAACAGACTCGTCCGCCAACGCCACAGGCTTTAATCAAGCACGGCGAACGCTGGTCGCGGGAGTGGGCCGAACTGCGTGAAAAGAATCCCTCGGCCAGCTTCCGCTGGCATGAGATTGATGGCAAGTCCGCTCGCGAGTGGCTGCTTCCGGCGTTGAAAGAAATGACTCTGGAGCACTGCGCATTCTGCGACTACTTCCGATTCGACACTTGCAGCATGGAAACGGTCGAGCATTTCAGACCCAAAAGTGCGCCGCAGTTTTACGCCGACGCCTATGCCTGGGAGAACTTGTACTACTGCTGTAGTCGCTGCCAGATTGCGAAGGGCGAAAAGTGGGATGATCGGTTACTGCGGCCAGACGTTCCGGAGTACGTCTTCGAGTTGTACTTTCAGTTCGATTACACGGAAGGTGAGATCCACCCGAACGCCGTTGCCAGTACCGAAAGCCAAGAGCGTGCTCGTGCCACAATCAAACTCTACGACCTTAACCGTCCGGCACTCTGTCGTGACCGCAAATTGAAACTCCGCGAATGGCAGCGGCCCAACACGGAACACGAATTGGATAGTTGGTCGTTTCGAGACTTTCTTGAAGGCGGCTGAGCTGCGAAATAGCCGCTCTTCAACAACTCGCTCCGCAAGACTCCGCGACCTCAAGTTCCCCCGCCGCCTGTCGTCGTTCCTTCCACAGCCGATGCGATTCGTGGTCGCCGGTGATGATTTCGAAGCCGAGGTCTTCGACCATCTGGAAATCGAGTTCCGGGGGTTGGCCTTTCGTCGTCAGGTAGTCGCTGACGAACAGCGAATTGGCCACGTACAGGCCCAGCGCTTGCAGTGAGCGGAGGTTGATCTCGCGGCCGCCGGCGATGCGGAGTTCGACCGTCGGGTTGGTGAACCGCAGCAGGCAGAGCACCTTCAGGCAGTAGCGCGGGTTGAGTTCGCGGACTCGCTCAAGCTGCGTCCCTTCGATCGAGTTCAGGAAGTTGACCGGAATCGACTCGACTTTCATGCCGCGCA
>CAYSHJ010000504.1:0-1594 GCA_964430385.1 uncultured Planctomycetaceae bacterium | reverse complement strand
CGACGGAACAGGCCCAGTCGGCAATCGCCGAGGAGACGGTGCGAATCGTGCAGGCGCTCGTCGAAAACGGCGATTTCATCAACTGTGTGAACCCGCCGGAGTTACTGCACGCGACGTGAGGGACTAGTGCCTAGTGTAGTGCCTCGCAATTGAGGAATTTTACGGGTTTGTTGCGGGTTTCATCTTCCGTCGGGAGGATGAACCTATGAAATCGGCACCTCGGATTCTGTTGACGGACGAGCAACGGTCGGTGTTGACGCGGTGGTCGCGTGGTCGAAGCACGGCGGTGCGATTGATGCAGCGGGCCAGGATCGTTTTGTTGGCGGCCGAAGGCAGGATGAATAAGGACATTGCCGTGGAGCTGGGCATCAGGCCCAACACGGTCGTTCGTTGGCGGGGACGTTTTGCGGCTGGCGGCCTGGCGGCGATCGAGAAGGACGCGCCGCGCGGCGGTCGACGTGCGACGAAGCGTGATGGGGTGGCGCGGTTGATCCTGGAGAAGACCACGCAGGAGCGACCGAACGATGCGACCCACTGGAGCGGCCGAACGTTGGCGGCGGCCCTGGGCATCGACAAGTCGATGGTGTGGCGGGTGTGGAAGGCGAACGGCCTCAAGCCACACCTGTCGCGGACGTTCAAGGTCAGCAACGATCCGCACTTCGCGGAAAAGGTGGTCGACATCGTCGGTCTGTATCTCGATCCGCCCGACCACGCGCTGGTGCTGAGTGTCGATGAGAAGAGCCAGATTCAGGCCCTGGACCGCACACAGCCGGGCCTGCCGCTGGTCCCGGGCCGTTGCGGCACGATGACGCACGACTATGTTCGCAACGGCACGACGACGCTGTTCGCGGCATTGGAAATGGCGGAGGGCCGATTGATCGGCGAGTGCATGCCGCGCCATCGGCACCAGGAGTGGATCAGGTTCCTCAAGCTGATTGACACCCAGACCCCGGCCGACCTGGACCTGCATCTGATTGTCGACAACTACGCGACGCACAAGCATCCCCGCGTGACATCGTGGCTGAAGCGTCATCCCAGATTCCACATTCACTTTACGCCGACGAGCAGTTCGTGGCTGAACATGATCGAGCGTTGGTTCCGCGACCTCACCGACAAACGCATTCGCCGCGGCAGCTTCGATAGCGTGAAAGAACTGAGGGAATCGATCATGAGCTACATCGCCGAGCACAATGCCGACCCGCGCTCGTTCATCTGGACCGCCAAGGCCGATGCCATCCTCGAAAAAGTACGCCGAGCCCGAGCCACGCTTGAAAACGTCAAACTGAACGAGGCACTACACTAGTACCAAGATTGAAAGACGTCTATATCGCGTCGGAGTGAGCCTATTGTTGTTTATTGCTCTTCCGATACTCGTCATTGGTGCAATCGGGTCATTTAGTTCTGGCAAATTGGGTTTAGGCTTGGTAATGATGTTGTATGCAGCTGCATTCATGGCTGTTCGGTTTGTCTTGCCGCACTTCGTCGACAATCGCATTTGGATTTTCCCGGGCGGCATGGTCGTCAGGCATGCGCGGTTCTGGCACAAGCCTGAACGACTTGAAATCCTTACAAGAGACTCTGCATCATTTGCCCT
>CAYSHJ010000503.1:0-1722 GCA_964430385.1 uncultured Planctomycetaceae bacterium | reverse complement strand
CACGGGCTTCAGCATGGATGCTGCTCAAAACGGCGTCACCCTGAGAGCCAACGGGGAAGTCAGGGTGTACTCCAGCAGCGAAAGCAGAGTGGAAAACGCCAATGGCGTCCGGGTCGAAGGTCTCACGTTTGTAGCCCCGGTGCAAACTCAGCTTTCAGTTTCCGGCTCTGCCAACATCGTCATCAGACGATGCCGATTTCTCCACGGAACGATCGGTCTGAGCCTGGGAAACATCGGTGCGAACGGAAACTCGGACGTCGCGGTCCGTGAATGTTTGTTCGCAGAGCAAAGCGATACAGGTCTCTTTTATCAGGTGAATCAGACGGGCATTCTTGTGGAGCGATGCACTTTTGCGCGGAACGGACTGGCCGTCACCAAGGGTGCCGGGACGGATCCGATACTCGCGCGAAACTCCGCAATCTTCGAGAACGCGTCAGCCTCGACGACGAACGCTACCTTCAGTTTTTGTGATTTCTTCGGGGAGCAATCCTCACCGGGCGGGACCAACATCACCGGGAATCCTCTTTTTATTGATGCGGACAACGGAGTTTACTACGTCAGGAGCGGATCTCCTCTGTTGAACAAGGGCCAGGACGGCGGGCCGATCGGCGCCTTCGGGCAAGGCTTTTACACGTCGAAAGATGTATCAAAGGACGAGCCCGTTCAAGCGGGAATCCCGTGGGGCGGCTGGATAGACTCGAACGGCAATACCTTCTCAGCGAGTTCATTGGTCGAGCTGGCCAGCGACTTGAATGGACTCCAGGAGGTGGTCCTGAAGGCGGAGGTGACGTCCGCAGCCATCTATTCTCCGGTGTTCGACACTGGGAGTTCTTTTACGGTCTTGCGCTCAGTGGACTTTGCGGCGTTTGAAGACTTGACGCTGCCGGCGGGTTCGCGCGAGCTTATCGACCAGGTTCAAGCGACGCCGCTTCGCGAAGTTCGGATTCGCTTCGGTCAGGCCAGCTTTGGCCAGGATCCTTCGTCGGGGCCTGCGTTTCAGATCGTCGATAAGCAGGTCACGTTCAAACAGCGAGCTCAATTTGTCCAGTTGGAACTGGTCTTGCGCAGCGATGGTGATTAGACGGGCATGCGACTCGCTTGACCAAGCGAGCGGCTGAAGTACGGGGGAAAGACCGTGTACCGATTCCGCAGATCTTGTTGGCTTTGGCTGATCGTCTCCAGCCAGGCTTTCACGGCCGCCAACTTTGCGGATTTTGCTCATCCGGCATTCTCGCCGCCACCGCTTGGTTGGTCGGGGCTGCAGAACTCCACAGTCGAATTCGATGTACTGAGGGGTCTGCGGAATGCTACGTTGGAAGTGGAATTCGCAAGAATCTGTAGAAAACGTCATGCGACGCTTGAGTTCGATCTATTTGAGGAAGGCCGGCAGATTGAGGTCTTGCCGGCGGTGTTGGATTTTGGAACAACGCAAGTAGGCTCGGTGGGCGCGCAGATTCTAGCGATCACCAACGTCGGCTATGCAGACCTGACGGTCAGCGCCCTGATGCTCTCCGGGTCGGAGTACTACTCGCTGGGAAACGCTCCTTCGCTCCCGTTCGTACTGAGTCAGGGACAATCGCAGGTTCTGGTTGTCGAGTTTGCACCCCAGTCGATCGGCGTGGCATATGGGACGCTGGCAATCGGCAGCAACGACGCGGAAACCCCCGTCGTCTTGGTTGCTCTCGAGGGGGTTGGAGGACTGGATTGCGTTGAAGCCGTGGA
>CAYSHJ010000502.1:0-2652 GCA_964430385.1 uncultured Planctomycetaceae bacterium | reverse complement strand
GCTCGGGCGTCGGGCGTGCTCCCGCAACCTGCATCCGTTCCTCGAAGGCGTCCATGTGCGGCGAGGTGTACAGACCCACGCGGTATCCGGCGGCCATCAGCATCTCGGCCAGCATGATGGCAGTGGAGCCTTTGCCCTTGGTCCCCGCAATGTGAATCGCCGGCAACTGGGCTTGCGGATCGCCGAGCAATTCCAGCAATCGACGCATTCGATCGAGCTTGAAGTCTTGCTTGCTAGCGGCGGGGGTCCGCTCGTAATTGATGCGGTGGGAGATGAACTCCAGAGCCTGTTCGTAAGTCTGCACGAGATCGGACATGCCGGGTCGGAAGGAGACGAGTGAATGATAGCGCAGCGAAGCCGCAACCAAATGGCGGAGGATTTTTGATTGCCGATTTTTGATTTTCGATTGAACCGCAGTCCGCATTCTCAATCAAAAATCGGCGCAAGTAAACGACGCAATCACGGATAATGAAGTAAAGGTTGAAAAAAAAGACTGTTGATTGTCAGGCTCGGCGGCGAATGTAGCGATCCGCGTGGGCAAGTTGAATTCGTGAACGCAGCTTCGCACACTGTTGCCCAGCGGGTAGCTTGTGCTCCTGTGGCCGGCACGAGGCTGGCGGCTACCCTCCACCGTTTCCGCCCACAAGGAGTTTGCTCATGAGTCTGCTTTCCGTGATCCGCGACATTTGGGAGTTGAATCGCACGCGTACGTTGGGCACGTTGGACGAGATTGCCAAGCAGCCGAATCCGGCGGCGGTGCTCGGCTGGCGGCCGGGACTGGGGCGAGCTCACATCGCGTGGCAACTGATGCACATCGGCATCACCGAAGAACTGTTCGCGACCGAGCGGCTGTTTGGCAAAACGAACCACTTTCCGGAAGTGACGCCACGCTTCAAGGGAGGCAGCACGCCGGACGACAACATCCCGTCAGTCGAACAAATTCGTGAGCTGTTGTCGGCGACGCGGCAACATCTGCTCGAGGGCATCGCGACGCTGACCGAGGCCGACCTCAGCCGCATCCCGGAAGCTCTCAAAGAACGCGGCTGGACGATCGCCAAGTCCCTGCAAATCCTCAATTGGCACGAAGCTCATCACCAAGGACAGGCGCACCTCACGCTGAACCTCTGGAAGAATGTGCCACAGTGAATTGTCCTTGGTCAAATCTCTGAGGAATCACTTGCCCTTCCATTCGCCCAGCGTCACGGAGATTTCTCGACCCAGTTTTTTGCGGAGGCTTTCGAGCAACTCTTCCGGCTCAGGCCCTTTCAGAGCTTGCAGGCGTTCGAACGCCATGAGGTCTTCCTTATCGCCGCGGAGGACTTCCAGCTTGATCACGTCGCCGGGTTGCTTGTCGGAGATGCGCTCAATCAAGTCCTTGAACGTGCGAACCGGCTGACCGTTGAAGTTGATGATGACATCACCCGGCATCAACTTGGCTTTTTCCGCGGGGCTGTCGGGACTCAACTCGTCGATTCGGCAAATGGTTGATGGTTGTGTTTTGATTCCCAAGAAGGCCGGGCCTCGATATTCGAGGTGCAGTTGCGGCAACGTTTTTCGAATCTCGTCCACTGCGTCGTTGGAAATCCCCGGTGTGAGAATCTTGTCTGTCACGCGATTATGCAGCAGATACAGCACGTTCAGTTGAGGATTGGCCAGTCGCCGAACATATTTCAAACCTTCTTCACCGCCGCGCCAGTCGCGTCCCAGGATGACGGTCAACGGCTCGGCATCTTCCGGTCCCAACACGCGCACGCGACTCTGATTGGAACGCTCGATCCGTCCCCCCAACTTTTCGATCTGAGCCAACGCCCGCTCTTGCCGAATCGTGTACGAATACTGCTTCAACACCGCGTCGGATCGCGCGGCCAAGTGTCGATTCTTGGATTCGCTCAGCGCTTCGAGCGTCGTCTCTGCCGACTCGCTCAGTTCTTCTGGACCCGACGTGTACCAGCTTCGCAGAATCGCCGTGATGCGAACGCTGGCCTCCAATCCGCACGCCGGTGCCGCTTTCAACAACGGCTCGACCGCCGCCGTCCCCGCCGACTGCAAACGTTCAGTCGCCTGCTCGCGAATCGCGAACTCCGGCGCATTGAGGTCGGTGATCCAGTGTTCAATCTCGGCCTGCGACGGCGTTGGGGACACGACCGGTTTCGGAGGTTCGTCAGCCCAAGCGCGCACGAACATCCCGTTCGCATCGGCGAGACACAACAGCAGAAGAGGAAGGATTCTCCACATGGCGGGTCATGGTGTCAGATTCGACGGATGCTCGCTAGGCCAGGCTGGCTCAATGATGGCTATGCGCGTCATCCGGAAATGCACCGGAGCGGACTTCTGCAACATACGCCTGGACCGCGCGAGTCGCTTCGGCGCGCAACTCGGCGAAGTGTTTGACGAATTTCGGATGAAAACCGTCGGTCAGGCCGAGCATGTCGTAGCAGACCAGAACTTGACCGTCGCAGTCGGGACCGGCGCCGATGCCAATGGTGGGGATCGTCAGCTCGCGAGTGATCTCGGCGGCGATCGGTCGCGAGACGAGTTCGAGCACGATGGCAAACGCCCCGGCGTCTTGAGCCGCGCGCGCGTCGGCCAGCAAGCGGTGTTCGTCGCGCTGCACCTTCATTCCGCCGAACTTGTGAACCGACTGTGGCCTCA
>CAYSHJ010000501.1:0-7249 GCA_964430385.1 uncultured Planctomycetaceae bacterium | reverse complement strand
ATTGTCGTCGTGTCGGCCGTGGTGCTGACAGTTGCGTATGTGACATACGGCCGAGTGCTCGCGCGGTTGTTGCGGTTGGACCCCAATCGGCGGACGCCGGCCGTCGAACTGCGCGACAATCTGGACTTCGAGCCGATCTCGCCGAAATTTTTGCTCAGCCAACATTTTTCGGCGATCGCCGCGGCGGGACCGATTGTCGGGCCGATCCTGGCGGGAGTCGCGTTTGGCTGGGTGCCGGCGCTGGTGTGGATTCTTTTCGGCTGCATCTTTATCGGTGGTGTGCATGACCTGACGTCGCTGACGGCGTCGATCCGACACAAGGCGCGCTCGATTGCCGAGGTCGTGCGCGACCACATGACTCACAGGTCGTATGTGTTGTTCCTGAGCTTCGTCTGGATCGCGCTGGTGTACATCATCGTGGCGTTCACGGACCTGACGGCGACGGCGTTTATCGGTGAGCAGAAACTGGAAGATGGAACCACTGTCACCGGCGGTGGCATCGCGACGTCCTCGCTGCTGTACCTGGTGTTGCCGATCATCATGGGCTGCCTGCTGCGATACACGAAGTTGACCGTCGGTTGGGCCACGGTGATCTTTCTGCCGCTCGTGGGGCTGGCGATCTGGGCCGGGCAGTACGCGCCGTTGGACCTGGAGTCGATGCTCAACGTCTCGCGCGACGACACACGCCGCATTTGGGACGTGCTGTTGCTGATTTACTGCTTAGTGGCGGCAGTCGTGCCGGTATGGCTGCTGCTGCAACCGCGCGGCCACTTGGGTGGTTACTTTTTGTATGTGGCGTTGGGAGGCGGCGCGTTGGGCTTGATGCTTGGCGGCGAGCCGATTCAGTATCCGCGGTTCACAGCCTCGGTGCTCGACAACTGGACGTCGATGTTTCCGATGCTGTTCATCACGATCGCCTGCGGCGCGTGTTCCGGTTTTCATTCGCTGATCTGTTCGGGAACCACGTCTAAACAACTCGCGAAGGAGACCGACGCCAAGACGATCGGCTACGGAGCCATGTTGCTGGAAGGCATGGTCGCCGTCGTGTCGCTCTGTTGCGTGATGGTCCTGGCGAAGGACTCTCCCGCCCTGAAGAACCCAGAGCCGAATCTGATCTATGCATTAGGCATCGGCAAGTTTCTGGAGGTATTACACATCTCACCGCAATTGGGGGTGTCGTTTGCGTTGATGGCATTTACGACGTTTATCTACGACACACTCGACGTCTGCACGCGGTTGGGGCGGTACATTTTTCAAGAGCTGACCGGACTGCAAAACTCGTTCGGTCGTTGGTTGGGTACCGCGTTGACGGCGGGCGCTCCGCTATTCTTCCTGTTGCAGCCAGAACGCATCGGCGCCGACGGCAAGCCGGAACCGGTTTGGAAGATCTTCTGGAGACTGTTCGGCGCGAGCAATCAGTTGCTTGCCGCGTTGACGTTGCTCGGAGTGACCGTGTGGCTGTGGCGAACGTATCGCGCACGTTGGGTCTGGTTCGTGACTGGCATCCCGACGGTGTTGATGTACGTCATGAGCACATGGGCATTGCTCTCGATGACCGTGCCGAAGTTCTGGACCGCTGACGTTGGCTTTATCGCGCCGACAGAACCGGTGCCGTGGATCGGAGCCGTCTTGATCTCGCTCGCCCTGCTGATGCTGGTCGAGGCGGTCGCCGTGTTGGCGGGAGGTCGCTCGTCCAGTCAGCCGCCGTCGACCGGAGAGATGCCGGCGGTCCCGACCTGACGTCGGAGTATTCGGTACTCACCGCTAATTCGACTGTATGAGTTTGTCTTGGCCCCCTGCCAGCTTGCCTGGCTGGAGCCGAAGATTGACAAGCTAAGACACCGCCTCCTTTCCTCGCCCCCGTTCCTCCTCCGCTTGCCGCCTTTGGCGGCAAGCGGAGTGAGGAAAGGGGGCAATAGGGAGGGTTACTTGCTAGCTCACCAGTCTCGTTCACCAGCCAGACAAGCTGGCTGGGGTCAACTCATACATTCGAACCAACTGCGTGACCGATCACGACAACCGAACGCTGCGACGCTGCGAGGTCACCGATCAGTGCCGGAGTCGTGGAGATCGCTCGTTCTCCCGAAACGGGTTGATCGTCGCGCAAAGAGTGCCGCCAAACGCCGGATTCATGCGGCTTAAGCCAGCGACGAAAACCCAGGGCCAGTCGGCCCATCGTGAAGCGCACGTTGATGTCTTGCAGCGGGCGAACAAGCACGCGGCCTCGTGGATCCTCGTACAAAGCCGCGTCGATGCCGAGCGGTCCGAAGTAGCCGAGTGCTTGCAGTCGCGTGGCGGCTCGCCAGCAGACCTCGACCGCCGATTGCCACTCGGCCGGGATCGTGTCATCCAGCGAGAACCGGCTGCCGCGATAACTGCCTTGCGAGTCAGTCAGCAGCGGCGCGAGTCCTTCCAGCCGCGGCTCGCCATGCCCGCGCGACGGCACCGTGATCTGGATGCCGACTTCGGCACGAACCCGCAGCCACGGCTCGAAGAATGCCGCTCCGCCAGACCTGAGTCGTCGTTGCAGCCAACGTCGCTGCGGTTGGGTCAGCGTTGACCCGCGACCGAGAATCCGTTCTCGCGCTGACATGCCAAAGTTGGCCTTAATGACCCACGCATGCTCGTCAGCTCGCGTGCTGAACTCGCTGGCGGATCGAGAGACGACGTCGGCGAAGTCCTCCAGCCGTTCAATCCGCCCGCTTCCCGGCAGCGCGACGCCGAATTCGCGTTCCAACTCGAAAGACCAACTCCGCGAGTTGCCGGCATGCACGGACGATTCATTCGGCCGAGGTCTGTTGCCGGCCAATAACGTTGCTCGTCGCGACCAGCCCCATGGAACCAGCTCACAACCGGCGGCCAGTACCGCTGAGGGATCAACAATTCCTCGCGCGCGCGGTAATCCGACAGCGCTGAGTTCGTCCCAAAAAGCATTGGCGATCGGCTCTGGCGTCCAAATGAAATCACCGTCGTCGGCCAGAGCGATCCAACACGGCGCGCGTTCGGCCAATAATCGCTGCACGTGCGCGGACGCTTGCCAACCGAGCGGATCGGCGAGTTCGTGCTCAAAGTCGAAGTTTCCGAAAAACAGGCGTGGCATGAGCGATTTCGGTAGTGGGTCAGTTTGAGTGGCACGCCCTGAGTCATCGAAGGGCGTGGAATTGTCCTTGCGAGTATCCACGCCCTTAGCAGGGCGTGCCACCCGGGACTTCTTCGAATTGACCCACGACCCGATTTCGGATTGGGGATGAATGATTTCGGATTGAACGAGTGACTTCTTATACTCCGTCCCCACCGCGATGAAATGCGAGGACGTTAGAAACACTCGGAGATTCGTTCGATGGCAGCAAGCCGCACGTGTCGGCTGGTCACGTTGGGTTGCAAGGTGAACCAGTACGAGACGCAACTGATCAAAGAGGCTTTGCTGCGCGCGGGGTTTCGCGAAGCGGCGGAACAGGAGCCGGCGGACCTGTCGGTTCTCAACACTTGCACGGTGACGGAGAACGCTGATTCGCGTGGACGGCAAGAAGTGCGCAGAATGGCTCGCGAGAATCCCGCGACGCAGACGATCGTCATGGGTTGTTACGCCACCCGCGAGCCTGATTCACTCGCTTCGCTGCCGAATGTCATTGAGGTCGTTCCCGACAAGCGCGAGCTGCCCGACGTGTTGCTGCGGCTAGGAGTCAGCGAATTCCCAACCGGCATCAGCCGCTTCGACGGGCACAAGCGCGCGTTCGTAAAAGTGCAAGACGGCTGCCTCTTGAAGTGTTCGTACTGCATCATTCCGCACGTGCGTCCGCGGCTGGAAAGCCGCTCGCCGGACGACATCGAAGACGAAGTGCGGCGGCTGTTGGATTACGGCTATCAGGAAATCGTGCTGACGGGGATTCATGTCGGCCACTATGGCGTTGAGACAACGCGCGGCCGCTCGGGGCGCGAACCATTTCGGCTGTGGCATCTGTTTCAGCGTCTGGATCGGATTCAGGGCGAGTGGCGTTTGCGCCTGTCGAGCATCGAGGCGGCCGAGGTCAACGATGACTTTATCTCCGCCGCCGTCGATTGCGAGCACTTGTGTCCGCATTTTCATCCGGCCTTGCAGAGCGGTTCGGATTCGGTGCTGGCCCGCATGCGTCGGAGATATCGCGTCGAGCGATTCCTCGAAACCATCGCGACGATGCGCGCGCGGTTGCCGAACCCGGCGTTCTCGACCGACATCATCGTCGGCTTTCCGGGCGAGACCGACGCCGAGTTTGAACAGACGCTCGACACTTGCCGCCGCGCTGAGTTCATGAAGATTCACATCTTTCCGTTCAGCCGTCGACGCGGCACTCGCGCGGCAGCGATGCCCAATCAAGTGCCTGCCACAATCAAACGCGCTCGCTGCCAAGAACTCGCCAGGCGCGAGGCCGAGCTGACTCGACGTTATCAAATGTCGCTGTTGAATACGGAGGTCGAAGTGCTCGTCGAAGGACTCTCGGAATCGCGAGGCGGCTACGTCCACGGCACGGATCGCCGCTACGTGACCGTCGAATTGCCAGGCAATTCTAGCGATTTTGGCCATTTAGTGGTCGGATGTTGCCGGCGACAGGTGGCTGAGAACTTGGTGGCTGACCGACTTTCCGGACCACATTGGGCGAGCGTCTTCGCGCAGGAGTGCTTAGAATCCCGTTCCTGCTGAACTCGAACCGTAACAGGAGCATGGTATGGCTCTGCCTGATCTGCCCACGACCTACACCACGCTCGAAGAGCGCGGCAGCGTGATCATTGTGGGATTCAAGATGAAAATGCTCAACGATGAAGAAAACATCGAACAATTGGGGCAGGAATTGTTCACGCTGGTGGAGCAGTACAACTGGTTGAAGGTCGCCGTTGATATGTCGAACGTCGAGTACCTCACGAGTTCGGTGATCGGCAAGATCATCACCTTGCATCGGAAACTTCATCGCAATCATGGCGAAATGGTGCTGTTCGGTCTGACGGAAGGAGTGGCCACGATTCTGCGAACCAGCAAACTGCTGAGCTACTTCACGGTCGCCGACAACAAGAGCGCCGCCCTGGCTCAGTTCGCATGAGTTCGCCGAAAACCCGCTCGCTGTTGAGAACCGCTCGCGGATCCGTCTTCTGTACTTCTTTTCGGCGCCTGGATTGCGAAGAGGATGAAGCAGATCGTGGCACCACTGATCGTGATTGAAGGCATCGACGGCTCCGGTAAGGGGACTCAGGCGAAGGAACTGCTCAACCGCCTGACCGCCGCCGGACGTCGCGTGCATCTGTTGAGTTTTCCGCGCTATGGCGAAACGCTCTTCGGTCACGCAATTGGCGATTTCCTGAACGGGCGGTTCGGACAATTGGACCAAGTGCATCCGTTTCTGGCGGCAACGCTTTACGCCGCCGATCGCTTCGAATCGAAGAATGTGTTGGGTGAATCCCTGGAACAAAGCGAGGTCGTGATCTGCGATCGCTACGTGCCCTCGAACTTGGCGCATCAAGGAGCAAAGCTCGATACCGAGTCCCGTCGCGAACTGTTGCAGACGATCGAACGCATCGAGTTCGACGTGTTCGGCCTGCCGCAACCTCGATTGGTCATCCTGCTCGACATCCCCGTGGAAGCAGCTCAACGAAACATCGCTGCCAAAAAGCCACGCTCATACACCGACAAAGCGGCTGATCTACAAGAGGCTGACACCGCCTACCTGCAACGCGTGCGCGACGTCTATCTTGAACTAGCGGCGACCAGCGACAACTGGTATCGCGTCGAGGCCGTTCGCGGCGGCAGGCTGCGAGGCATCAGCGACGTCGCGGATGAAATCTTTCAGCGCGTCAACGACTTGCTGTGCGAGATCCGCGACGATGGACAAAGCTCGACACAGCCCGCATGATTCCGCCCTTTCGCGGCGCGGGCGAGGTGGGCATGGATCCGGTGATTCAATTGGCGTTTTATTCGGCCGGGATCTTCACAGCGTCGATGGCCGGAGGCTGGGCTCCGTCGGCCATGCGGTTCACTCACAAGCAATTGCACCTGCTGATGAGCCTCGTCGCCGGATTGATGCTGGGAGTTGGCGTCTTTATTCTGCTGCCACACGCCGCGGAGCAACTGCATTCGCTCGACGATGCCCTGCTGTGGCTGATGGTTGGCCTGCTCGGGATGTTCTTCCTGATTCGAGCGTTTCACTTTCATCAGCACGCGTCGATTGATCCTGACGAAGGCGAACCCGCAAGCAACGCGGGCGAGCAGCAACTTCCCGTGGTCAGTTGTGGACACGACCATGATCACGGGCATCATGATCACACACCCGCGCATCGGCTGAGCTGGACCGGTATCGGCTTCGGGCTGACGGTGCATACGCTGATCGATGGCATGGCGCTGGCCGCCAGCGTTCAAGCGGAGTCATCTCGCGACGCGGGGCAGAACTGGTTCGTCGGAGTCGGCACGTTTCTGGCGATCTTCCTGCACAAGCCGCTCGACGCCATGTCGATCACCACGTTGATGGCGTCCGGTGGTTGGTCGCAGCGTGCGCGGTTCTTCGTCAACGCGGCGTTCGCCTCGATCTGTCCAATCGGTGTCATGCTGTTCTTTCTGGCCGGCCGCGTGCTGACGACAGACGGCATGCTGCTGGGAGTCTGTTTAGCCTTTTCGGCCGGTGTTTTCTTATGCATCTCACTGGGCGATCTCTTGCCGGAGATTCAGTTTCACGATCACGACCGTGTGGCGTTGTCCGCGGCGTTGCTGACGGGTGTGGTCGTGGCCTGGGGCATTCACTTTCTGGAGCCGACTCACGTTCACGGAAGCCATGAAGCTGGCAAGCCCGCGACGCACCTGCGCGAGCCCGGGCATCCGTATTGAGCGGCAATCCCACCGCGATGGGGCTGGCCAGCCGACGAAAACTGGGCGTTTGACGTTTTGAATCAGAACTCCGTAATCACCTCCTTGCGGGCGCGGGTGCCCAAGGCCCGCCAGATCGACAGGTCGAGCGTGTTCTTGATCGTTCGCACGGAACCATCCGCCAGCAATCCGTGAACCATGCTGTCGTGGAAGCTGCGAGCCGTCATGACCGCATAGGTCGGCCGCGCCGGCAACGTCCCCTCGCGCGAAGAAGTGTAGTCCACGTCTTGGCTGGGCGACCCGACCAGTACCTGCATGTTCGGATTCAACGTCGTTGTGAAGCCCGATTGATTGGCTCGTCCATCGACCCACTCCGCATGTCCGGACGATTGAATCGCTGACGATCCCGCCAGCGCCGCGACGGCA
>CAYSHJ010000500.1:0-3963 GCA_964430385.1 uncultured Planctomycetaceae bacterium | reverse complement strand
GCTTCATCCCCGGCAGGAGCAGCGAGATCAAGACGTCCGAGGTCATTTGAGTGATCGCCTTTGGGCCACCGAGCAGCGTCAGCAACGCCATCGCCCCGCGACGCTTCTCGACCAGCGCCTTCAAGTCCTGATCGAGTTGTCTAATCGCCGCGCTGCGTTCGAGATAGTCTGGCTTTCGTCCAATCTCGACGAGCCGGTCGTACCAGCGGTTCATCGGCTTGAGGACTTCGTTCCAATCGACAATTTGGGCAATCGCTCCCTCGGCCAATCTCTCGATCAACGAGTCGTTCCCGCCATCTACGGCGAGTTCCTGCAAATTCATCTGACAGCGGGCCAATCGGTGAGCCGCGTCCAAGCCCATTGACCGCTCGCCGGCATCGAGCTTGTCGGCCACGCCGGCTCGCGCCGGCAGACGGTCCAATTGTTTGCGATACATCGCCAACATTTTCGCGGAGGGCTTCGTCTCCGACAGGAACCGCAACTCGCCGTTGATCGCCATCGCTTCAATCGCGATGCCGACCAGATACTCGATGAGCGTCGGACCTTGACCAACCAGCCGTCCCAGCCGGTGCATCGTCATCAGGTCACGCCAGGCATCGACCTGGCTCCCTTCGGCCAATTCACACATCGCCCGCGCGGCGAGAGCACGAGCCAACTCGCGCGACCGTTGCACGCCCGGCAGCAACACGGCGATCAAGCCGCCATCAAGATTGTTGTCCGGATTGACGAGCGGTGAAAAATAACGCGGCCGTTCGGTCGCCGCGGTCACGGTCAACAGCGGAGCTTCGTTGTCTTTCAACCACGCGGCGATGAGCGGGAACTCGTCCGCCTTCCACGGCCGCTCGCCGGCCTTGGCCTGCATGTCGTAAACGGCGTTGATGTCGGGGGCCTTGGGCTGCTCGCGAATCCAATTCCCGAGCCATTGAAAATACTGCCCCTCATCGGGCAACGGTTCCATCCCCAAAAGTTGGAAAAATCGATCCGGCTGCCGCGTGCCCTCCGGACTTGGCCCCATCGCTTGATACAGCAAGACACAAGCATTGTTCTCGACGGCCACGTCTTGGCTGAACCGCCGGTTGACGACTGCCATGTAGTCGACAAACCCGTCTGGACGGAGTGGCTCGGTGGCCCAAGTTGTTTCCTTGGAAATGGTGATCTTGGGCGCGGGCACCGCCGCCGGCTTCGCGCGGTCGCCCGCTTTGTCTTGTGCCAAACACCAACCACAAAACGTCAACCCAACCAGCGCCGCCATTCCCCATCGTGATGCGACCATGTCCGTAGATCCTTAAAGACAGCATTTGCCACTGACGAACGACGAGTGCCCGAACCCCAACGCTAGGGTGAGGGCACAGCTAGTGCTTGGTCACCGCTTGATTGTTGGGTGAGCCGGAACGCGCTAGCGTCCGGTTTGTGCAGCAAAAACCGGGGCTAGCCCCCTGCGGCTGATTTCCGCGACCCGAATTCTTTGCTGTGACAAAGCACTAGCTGGCCGTTCCCCTGACACGTGAATCCCATCGACTCGCGGAATCAGATGCAAGCCTGTCGCTCAAGCGCCGGTCGAGTCGCCGCTGTGAAAGGCCGAGTCGATGTCGCGGCGGGCCGTCAGGTAATAGCCGGCGCCGATCGCCGCGACAACCAGCGTGACGGCTCGAAAGGCCAAACAGGTCAGAATACCCGTCCCGTCGGCTGCTCCGGCATGGACATAGAAGCGGTTGACGGCCCACTCCAACGCCCCGACACCGCCGGGTACGGGAGCCACGACGCCAATGAATTCGGCCGCCGGAATGAAAAACAAGTGAGCCGCGTAGTCTGGGACGAATGTGGTGCCAGCCACGGCACACGCACTAAAGTAGAACGACGAAATCGTCCCAAAGTGTCCGATCACGCTCAGCCCCAGTGCGGCAAACAGCACTCGCTTGTGCGACTGATACAATTGTACGTCTTCAATCAGTTCGCCGATCCCTTTGCCCACGACTGGCAACCGTGTGAACGGCTGCCACACTCCATGCCGGGTGACGGCGGGAGACAACATCAGCAACAGGCCGATCACACCCGCGAAACTCCCGCCCGCCAGCAACCAAACGACTCCCATGAACTCGGAGTTCTCGCGAATTTCATGCCAATGCGGCCACGCCGCGCAGGCTCCAATCATGAACAACGCCAACAGGCCCAAGATGCGATCCAACAACACGGTCGCGACCGCAGTGGCCCGTCGTGATGGTTGTTCCTGAGCGATCATGGTCGCCTTGACCAAGTCACCGCCGACCCCGCCGGGGCCCACGAAGTTGAAGACATAGCCAATGAACCCCAGCCGCAGGGCGTCCCGAAAACGAAAGGTAAAGCCCTGAGCCCACACCAGCAGGAACCAGCGCGCGAACGTGAGTACGGTCGAGAGGCCGCACACGGCGAAGGCCGCCAGCAAACTGGGCCAGTGCAACGGTTCCCGAGCGATCCGGCCGACTCCCTCGCGGTGCTTCCAGATGACGAACGCCAACAACGCCGCCGCGATCAGCCACTTGGCCCACACCCAATGCCGACGCCAGCCAAGTCGCTTAGGTTGATTTTCGTCCGTCACTGTTGATTTTCGTCCGTCACTACTGTGCTTGCCTCATGTCGTCGGACTCGTTTCCCGCGATCCCCGCAGTCGGAGCCCAACGTCTCGACCGCTCAGCCGTAAGCTAGGTCAATCCGCAAGACGCCGCAATCGAATGCCGTCACCGAAAAATACTGCCAACAACCCGATTGACCGACTCACGCGGGCAAAGGTACAAACCGCCTCCCATTCGCAATCCATTTTCTGTCTCGTGCTCTGCTTGATCCACGTTGCAGAGTCATGTTCCGTCTGTCCCGCTGGCAAGGAGGCCATCATGGACTGGACTCGTCTTCTGGGTTCCGTTGTCTCTTCCAACCCATTGCCGCGAGCGGTGCTGCGACATCTGTTGTTGGATCATCAAGTCGGCTTGGGATCGCGAGTGCTCGACGTCGGTTGCGGACATGGCGAGCTGGTGCATCACCTTGACAACCTGGGCATCGACGCAAACGGGCTGGACGAGTCGCCTGACAACGTCGACTGCGCGAAACGGCTCGAACCGCGATCCGATTTCCAATTGGTGACGGCTCCGGCTGTGCAATCATTGGAGCACATCGGCAACGACGAACCACTCGATTTGATCGTCGTGCGGCATCTGACGACCTACGACGGCAATCTGTTCGGCGCGTCGAGTTTTCAAGCCACCGCTAAGCTGCTGCAGCATCTGCGACCCGGCGGCTGGCTGGTGTTCTTGGTGCATCGCGACACAGCGGAGCGTCGCGAGGACACTCGGCACGACGTCGCTTGTTTCGCTCGACACCTGTCATCTTTTCCGGGAACGTGCCGCGTGTCGCATTTCGCAGACTGTGAACTCTCGACCATTGCCAACGACTGGCTACACGGCCATCGGCATCATGGCGAGTTCCTCGTGACGTCGCTGCGTGCCCCGCAGGTTCGGATGTCGGCAGCCGTCTGGCAGCAACTGGCCACTCAAGCGGCCGGCTCACACGGCGACACGTGTTGCTCGTGGGCGACGCGCGCGATCGAACAGCAAGCAGCCTGAGGGTCGAAGAGAATCTGTGTCCGAAACATGGGCGTTTTTCGCGCGCATGTTTTGGAGGAATGACGAATACCGAAATACCCAATGACGAAAGAATGACGAAGCTCGAATGACGAAAGGTCGGCCGGAGACGAGGTGTCGCTAGCGAGAATACGCTTCGTCATTCGTTATTCGGGCTTCATTCGTCATTGGGTATTTCGTCATTCGTCATTTGGTTGCGGCTCCGCAGCCTTAGACTCCTTCGCTTTCAAAAGGTGTTGCGATTGAGTCAAGTTTTCGGAACACTAATCGACACTGATCTTCACTAATCAAACCACAGTCCTCGTGCCATTAGCGTTGATCAGCGCCGATTAGTGTTCCAAAGTTTGTTTTT
>CAYSHJ010000499.1:0-22488 GCA_964430385.1 uncultured Planctomycetaceae bacterium | reverse complement strand
TCGTCGCCTTGGGTAATCTGTAGCCCCGGCCCTTGTGGCCGGTTTGATTTGAATTCGTCGGACAAAAAGCAGAAGTCGCATCGCTCAGGCCACAAGAGCCTGGGCTACAGGTTCCGTAGATTCAAGAATTAGCCAGCCGTGCTGGTCCCCCTCGCCTCGCTTGCCGCCGACACATCGGCTGGACAGAATCGCGGACTGCATCGTTGATCAGGAATCACAAATCGGAAATCGGAATCCTGAGGTGTTTCATGCCTTCATGCGTTTTGGCTTATTCGGGTGGGTTGGACACGTCTGTTATTCTTTGCTGGCTGCAAGAGCAAGGGTATGACGTCCACGCGGTGTACGTGGACCTCGGCCAGCCGTGCGAGGATCGGCAGGCGATTTTGCAGAAGGCGAAGAATTGCGGAGCCAAGTCGGCTCGGATCGTCGATGTGCAGGAGGAGCTGTGCCGAGACTTCGCGTTTCCGATCATGCAATTTCAGGCAAAGTACGAAGGCTGGTATTTGCTGGGGACTTCGATCGCTCGGCCGCTGATCGCGAAGGAGTGCGTCAAAATCTGCCGCGAGGTCGGGGCCGAGGCGTTCGCTCACGGTGCCACCGGCAAGGGGAACGATCAGTGCCGCTTCCAGCTTGCGGCCGAGGCGCTCAACCCGGCGGTCAAGATCATCGCGCCGTGGCGGATTGAAAAATATCGCACCGCGTTTCCCGGCCGGACTGAGATGATTGATTACTGTGTGAAGAAGAACATTCCAGTGAAGGCGTCCGTGTCGAAGCCGTACTCGTCCG
Organism: uncultured Planctomycetaceae bacterium; assembly: GCA_964430385.1. Taxonomy (GTDB): domain Bacteria; phylum Planctomycetota; class Planctomycetia; order Planctomycetales; family Planctomycetaceae; genus CAYSHJ01. The sequence continues at coordinate 21,702 of CAYSHJ010000499.1, read as the reverse complement.
ATGAGAACTGTCTGCACATCAGCTACGAAGCGGGCCAGCTCGAAGAGCTGACGACCAACGGCGTCGAGTTGGTCGAGTTCGGCATGTGCGTCACGCCGATGGCCGCTCCGGACAAGCCAGAGACGATCACGATTCACTTCGACTCGGGTGTGCCGGTGTGGCTCAACGGGCAGAAGAAGTCGGCGCTCGAAATGGTCAAGGAGTTGAACACGATCGGCGGCCGGAACGGAATCGGCATCATCGACATGGTCGAGAACCGCTTCGTGGGCATGAAGAGCCGCGGCGTGTACGAGGCTCCCGGCATGACGATCCTCTATCACGCTCACCGCGTCGTCGAGCAACTGACGATGGACCGCGACCTGATGCACCTCCGCGATCGGCTCGCGCCGGAAGTGGCCGAGATGGTTTATTACGGCTTCTGGTATCACGCCAAGATGGACGCGCTCTTGGCATTCATCCAAGACTCCCAACGTCACGTCACCGGCGAGGTGACGCTGAAGCTCTACAAAGGCAACATCCTGGTCGCCAGCCGTAAGAGTCCGAAGAGCCTCTACGACGAAGGCATCGCCACGATGGAAGGCGGCGGCAGCTACAACCAAACCGACGCTGAAGGTTTTTTGAGGATTCAAGGACTGCCGGGGCGCGTGCAGGGGCGAACGACGCCGCGAAAGTATTGAATGGTCGATGCACCGTTTTTCAAGTCGGTCGCGAGAGCGAGATGACAGAATTGAGAGCACGCCGATGATCATCAAGTTTCGAGTGCAGAACTACAAGGCCCTGCGCGACGTCTCCCTTAAACTGAGTCCGATCCATGTCGTGATCGGCCCGAATGACAGCGGTAAGACGAGTTTGCTCGAAGCACTGGGGGCATTTTGTGGCAGCGTTAACTCTGAACTCGTGACGGCTTTTCGCGGGCTTTGGGAGGGGCGCGACCTCATTTGGTGCCGAAGTGACGAAGCCATCACCTTCACCGCACAATTCAAAGATAGTTTGACTTACCAGCTTGGGTGTGAATTCAATTCGTGGGGACGGGAAATCTCGGTCTCAAGCGAGGCGTTTGAGATCAACGGGAAGACTACCGGATTGCCGCGAGGGGAGAATGGTCTGAGTTGCATCGCGACTGGGTGTCTTCGTGGTAAGGTTCTGTTTCATAAAGATGCTCCCGAAATTAATGCCGTTTTTTCGATTTATGAAGAGTGCGCTGGAGTGCATGTTTTTCGCTGGGTTCCCGGAATGCTCGGCCTTCCGTCCGCGTTGGACCCGTCGCGAAGTTTTCGGATGGACGAGTCTGGATTTGGATTGGCGACATGTCTGGATGACATCATCGGGCACGACATCGACTTGTTCCGAAAGCTTGAAGCTCGACTTGTCTCTCTGTTTCCGGACATTCGCGCACTGCGTCTGAAAACCGTCAGCGGGTTTAGCAGCACTGGTGATGAGCGAGCGGCAGCGACTCTCAAACCGGCGGCGGCGAAGGGGATATTCTTTGACACTCGAGCGGTGAATGATCTGCCGGCGTCGAAGATGTCAGACGGCGTATTGTTGGTGTTGGCTTACTTGACGCTGCTCCATCTCCCCAATCCACCGCGTCTGTTGTTGATCGAAGAACCGGAGAACGGAATTCATCCGCGGCGTTTGCAGGATGTGATTGCCATTCTCAAGGAGTTGGTTTCCCAGCAGTCTCACACGCAAGTCGTGATGACGACGCATTCGCCCTATCTGCTTGACATGTTCTCGCCGAGCGAAGTGTCGCTGTGTCGCAAAGAGGACGATGGTTCGGTCACCGTGCATTCGCTTTCGGAGAGCGAATTGGTCCGCAAGCAACTCGACGTGTTTACGCTCGGCGAGATTTGGACTGCGGAAGGTGACGAGGCATTGATCGGGACGGCGGAGACCGTGCCATGAAGGTGTTGATCGTTTCGGAGGGACGGAGCGAACACCTTTCGGCAGCCAGTACTCATTCTCGCGCAGAAGAAGAGGTCGCCGGGGGGCTTCGGAGACTCGTTTGCCGGATCAACGAGCACAGCACGGGGTGGGAGATCACCGAAGATAAACTCTCCAGCCAAAACGTCCGCGCACATCATGGCAAAGGAAAAGGCTATGAGAAACGCTGCGTTCGCTGGATGCTCGAAGCGGAAAAACGGGGTTTCGACGCCATCGTTTTGCTGATGGACCGAGATCGTATTGACGCTCGAATCCCTGAAGTCGATGCCGCTCAAGCGAGTACTTTGGCGTCAATTCAGAGAGCACTGGGTGTCGCCGTTGAGTCGTTTGAGGCTTGGATGCTGGCGGATCAAGTCGCCTTGTCCAAAGTTTTCGGTAGCACGGTGCAACGTCTGTCCGAACCGGAATCGACGGCAAATCCCAAAGCGGCGTTTCGTCGACTCTTTCAAGCCACGCAACGTGAAGGTTCCATTTCCGAACATTACGCGGAAATCTGCTCCGTCGTGGATTTGGTGGAATTGAAGAATCGCTGCCCGCGCGGATTCGCTCCGTTCGCGGAACGAGTGCGGTCGCTTTGATTCGTGGAAGCTCACATGCCCATTCATCGCATGTTCTTGAAAAGCCCGTGGGAGGTACGTCGGCTGGATCGTGATGAGCCTCACCCGCGGGCATACTGCAATTCTTCTGATTAACGCTCGCACCAAGGAGACACGCAATGCTGGTTCGATTTTCCTTTGTTATTGCGTGTTTGCTGTGTTGGTCAACATTCAGTCCGAACTCGGCCCGACTGGGTGTGCGAGCAGATGATCCTTCGGCGGAGCACGAGAAGAGCAATTCGCCTGACAAAGCGCCAGCCGCGAAGCGATCGTCGAAGGCGAAGGACGACGCCGACGCCGACGAAATAGACTCCGCCGCGCGACTGCAGTTGGTCGATGTGGTCACCGCCGCGTTTCGTGAAGTGCATGACGGCTGGAGCAGCGACGACGTTGTTCTGAAAGACGATCTCAACGCGGATTTTTTGGCGAAGTGCCAAGAGAAGTTGCCCGACGTCACCGCCGCCGACTGCAATTGGACTTTGCTGAATCTCCGCAAAGCGGGCCGGTTGGGAGTGGTCGCGAGGCAGCGAGAACGGACTGATCACGACGACTATCAACACGCGGCGGAGATCGCGGCTCGGTATGTGATGGACAAATACGAGCAGTCGATCGACCGACTGCTGTGCGATCCGGAACGGCGAGCCGAGTTCGACAAAGTCGCTGTTGCGGTCGCGCCGGATGTCGAGCCGTATCAGCTCCGCAAGGCGGCGTTCGGACTGCGGAAGGCTCGACGGTTGCAGCCGGAGTTGGTCGTCCGCATCGCCGACTGGGACAAGCAGGTTGTGCAATGGCCGGCGGCCGATATCGTGGCCGACGGCAAACTCGTGCCGGATGCGCCGGGCATCTACATCTTTCGCGACTCGACCGGCTACTTGTACATCGGCGAAGCGTCGAGCTTGAAACATCGAGTGAATCAGCATCTCGACCACTCCGACCGCAAGTCGCTGGCTCACTACTTGTGGGAAAAAGAAAATCGCGTGATCACGGTCGAGCTGCATGTGTTGACGACGGACATTGAACTACAGGATTTCCAAACACAAAAAAGTCGTCGATATCCTCGTGGTCCACGGAAAAATAATCTTTCCGGTGGATGAGATGTCCATCGACGGAATACCGCCACCGCTTCTTTTTTTGGTCTGCCTCTCCATCAATCCACGTGATAAACACGCCCATACGCCGGCCCTCGACCGTTTTTCCGTCGAACACCTTTTTGACCAGTTCGCGTTTTTCGTTCCAGGTCATCGCCCCGAAATCGTGGTTGATGGATGACTCGATGGCGATTTTCCTGGCGCTCGCGAACTGGCGGGGCTTGGACTTGGACTTGGACTTGGACTGGAACTTGGTCGCGACCGACGTGGCGACCGACGTGGCGAATTCCCGGATTGACTCCGCCGACGGCATGTCCTTCAGACTATCTTCCAGGCGATCAAACTCAGTGCGCTGACACTCGTCGCTCGTCTTGAGTTTGCCTAATTCATTTTTGGCGTCCGCCTCGCTGATGCTATCCATGACAATGTGCCGCAAGATACGCGCTCTCGCCGCTTTATTTTTTGCCAGCATTTCTTCGAGTTGCCGCTGCCGCTCACGATATTCAATGACCTTCTCGCGGTTTGGAGTCGCTTCCTCTATCGCCTTCTGGATTGCCACAGGGTTCCCGAAACACTCGAATAGATGCCGAATGACGACTTCCTCTAGCTGGTCGGCACGAATCCAAGCCGTTGGACAAGGACACTCACTGTGTTTCAAGTGGCGATAATACAGCCGCCCCTCTCGATTGGCTTGGCCGAACATCGCGCGGCCACATTTGGCGCAATACACAAAACCTCCGAAGAGGTACTGATGCTTGGCCTGGCCGTGTTCATAGGTTTTGTTCGCGGCGGCTCTTTTATGCAGGGCGGCAATTGTTTCCTCTGGCAAAAGAGCCGGAATCGTGATTGGCACGACTTCGTGAATATTCAAATCGTCTGAATGAAATGTTTGCGAAATTGACGTGCCGCAGCGGTGCATCAGCGTCTTGTGGAGACGTGATTGACTCACGCCAAATTCGTCGGCGAGGTGACGCATGTGCTCGCCGGCCAAGTAGCGTTTCGCCACTTCCTGAATAAAGGCTTTCTTAACTGGGTCGATGCCCCATGTCTCCGTCTTCTGGTCATAGAAGCGACCGTACGGCAGCTTGCCAGCGGACGGACGGCCACGCTGGGCGCGTGCGATGCGATTCAGGAGCGACTTCTGGTTTTGGTTGCGAGCGTGGTAGGCTCCGATCACCGCCGACATGCCCAAGTACAGCCGTTTCGTCGGGTCGGACAGGTCTTGGTCTTGGTCAAGAACAAAGAACCGGACGCCTGCCCGCTTCAGTCGGTCTAGGTCCGCCCCGCTCCGTGTGTCGTCTCGGCTCCAGCGATCTGCATGGGCGACCATCACCGCATCGAACGGCTTGCGAGGTTTTTCGGCTGCGGCGAGCATCTTGTCTCGCTGCTCACGCTCCCACCCTGCCGTAGCGTGTTCCTGTCCTGCATACTTGACGACGATTTTGCCGCCCAGCGACGCGACCGCTTGCTCAATTTGGGCGTCTTGGGTCCGCAAGGACTCGCCTTGCTTCTCTTGTTTCTCAGTCGAGACGCGGATCAGTGCCGCGAACCTCAGCGGCTGGCCATTGAGCTTGGTCATCGCCCTACCCCCTTTTACCTGTGTTTACCCCTGGCACGTGAAGAAAAGGGCGGCCGGCCAATCCGGGGTAGGGAAAAAGAAGGCCCGTCATCGGTAGCTACTCCGAAGACGTGCCGCCCTGCTGAATTTTATCTTGCCGACCGGCGATCGAATAGTGAGGTTCCGCCGGTCCTTTGAGAACCCCGCAAGGCGTCTGACGAAGCCCATAGCCGAGTCCGGCGGATATCCCCCGCCCGACCCCTTCCGAGGCCCGGAAAGCCCCTTTGTAGACGTTCAAGCGAGCGAGTACGACCGAAACCCGTCCGGCCCGCTTCGCGGCGGTCTCCGACCCGCCGACGATCCTTCGGCGATTCGGCGAATTCTCGGCAACGTGCGGCGGACGTGATCAGGTGGTAAAATCTTTGCGGGGCGAATTGCGGCGAGGCGAACGACATGACTAAGACCAACTGCCCGAACTGCAACGCGCCGATCAAGGTCGCGGCCAAGGCCGTAGGCAAGTGGAGTCAATGGCGGACTTGCCACAAAGTAACGGTTGCCGGGCCACAGATTTCTAACGGCAGAAGACTCAGGAGAACGATGATGAAGACGTTACTAATGATTTGTTTACTGCTCATGACATCCGTGTGTCAGGCCCAGGTTCGTGCCGTGCCGGCCGGCAGTGCGGAGGCCCTAGACCGGTTAGATAAGTACAGAGATAGCCTCAGGGGTGATCGTAATCCTCTCAGCAAGGATAAAATTGCCCAAGCGACTGAGGAAAATAAGCGGGCGTTAGCCAAGAACGCAGCTCTCGTGATGGGTAAGGAATTCTTTGGCACAGGAGTCGGCTGGGAGGATACAAACTACGACGGCACACTCGCCCCTAAGGCTGTCAAAGCCTACAAGATCGACGACTGGGGGTTCACACGCGCGATTTTTCGGGTCTTGCAAGTCATGGACGAATTCAGCCTGCTTGTGGTGTCTCTGGACGAAGGGGAAGCCGTCGTGATCAATGGCTTCTCGACTACGAGGGTCAAAGACGACGCCGAGTTCATCCTGCCGCATCCCGTCGTCATCACGAGAACTTGGAGTTACGAAACGACCGCCGGTGGCAAGAAGACTGTCCTCGTCCTTGACCGCGACGACAAGTCAGTCGAGAACAGAATCGCTATCGCCAAAGAGAAGCAGGAGCATGAAAGGCTTCTTCAGGAAGTCATGAAGGACAAGAACAAAATCATCGCCGAATACATCAAGCCAGGGGCCATCGGAACGGCGGCATACGACGAATTCCCATCGAGCATCCGCGAAAGACTCGTCAGGGAGTGGCAGGAGAAATTCGACGCACTGGCCAAGGCCATCGAAGACAGCGAAGCGCTACTCCGCAATGCAACGTTGAAGAATGCAAAGAACAATCAAAACAAGAAAATCAGCGCGCTCCGCGCCGAATTGGGCAAGCATCGCCTGAACAGGCCGCCATACGTCACTCCAGAGACCCTCCTGATCTTGGTTGCAATGAAGTGACGAAGATAAAATCAATTGAACGATCTGGTAATACCACTTTGCGGTGTCGCACCCGACCTACGCATCCGCGAGGCGGTCGAACGCCGAGAGATTCACCGCGGCTGCAACCGTCGCTCAACATCGGTTCAAAAAGGGGCCGGCAGTCGCGGGCCAAGAGACAAAAAACCCGCGACCACCGGTGGCTTTCGCCGTCACGCCGTCACTGACTAAACGGCGTCCCCTCTGCTCAATCGCTTCAGTCGCTCGGCCTGCCGTTCGGCGACCCAATCGATCCGCGGCGGCTGCGGTTCTCACGCAAGCGGCTCAGGTTGGCCTGATACCGCTCCCAGGTGATGTACGCCGGCACGCGATCCTTGAGCACGACTTTCGTCTCGGCCAGAGACACCCAACGGCGATCGGTCTTGTGCGTCTGTTGGTATTTCCGATCGACGGGACAGCGGCCATAGGCATAACACCCGGCATAGAACGGATGCTTCAGAACACTGAAGATCGTGGCGTGGCAAGCCCGCCGCCATTCCACTTGTCCACGCTGAGGGCCGTCGATCGGCCGGACGCCCAGCTTGATGTCGTGACGCCACAGATACCGGGTCACCGCGTGACCGCTTCCCAGTTCGTCAAACTTGTCGAAGATCAATTGCACCGTGCTGCGAACTTGCTCATCGGGATCGAACGCCAGCCCCCCGTCCAGCGTTTTCACATAGCCAACCGGCGCATGGAGAAACAACTCGCCACGCTGAGCCTTGTGCAGCATCCCACGCCACATCCGATTCCGCATCGTGTGCAATTCGACCTCGCTGATCGTCCCTTTGAGGCCCAACAGCATCCGGTCATTGGGATCGCTCGGATCGTAGATGCCGTCTTGATCCCCCAGCACCACGCCAAAGATGGCACACAACTCCAGCAAGTGATGCCAGTCTTTGTTGGACCGCGCCAGCCGGCTCATCTCCAAACCGAGCACCAGCCCGACATGATCCATCGTGACTTCCGTCAACAGGCGATGAAATCCCGATCGCTGCTCCGCCGTCTTGCCGCTTTGACCTTGATCCTCATCAATCACCAACACCCGGTTCTTGAGCCATCCCAACGTCACCGCATAGTCCGCCAACGCATACTGCCGCTCGCGCGATTCGCGATGTTGCAAAACTTGTTGCAGCGTCGATTGCCGCACATACACAATCGCCAAACGCTCACGATGCGTCCGGCCAATCTTCGCGGAAATCCAGCCGGCGGCCGGCTCCGCCACCGGTCGAGCTACCGCCAAACCGCTGTCAGGCGGCATGAGATTCTGTGTGTCACCGACCACCAACGTTTCAGTCGTGCTCATGATCCACCTCCTTCCTTGGAGGCGGGCTGGCCATCAGTTGCGAATTGGCCAGTTGCTGCGATTGCGAATTGGCCAGTTGCTGTGCCACCAACCGACTGAGCACCACCAGAATTCTCTGCCGAGGTTCCGCCGGCAGCACCTGCCACAATTCCATCAGCGCCACACGCGGCGTCAGGTTCGCTGTGGACGGGGGGGGACGACTCGCTCTTCCGTGACAAACATGGTTCACCTCCTTGGACCAATTCACGACGCCGCCGACTCCACTCCGCCAAGCGTAATAGCGCCGCAACTCCAATTATTGGCGGTGATTCTGGCGAATCACAAGTGATCTTCCAGCCTGTATCGTGTTTACGTCTTCGCGAAGGCCCAGGAGTATTGCTACGAGACGCCGGTTCCCGGCCAGGAAGAAGCCGAAGCCACAGGATTGGAAGGCGAAACAGGTGGCCGATACTGACCGCTGGCTCTTCGAGCCGATCCCCAAGCGAATTCGCTTGGGGATCAATTTCGTCGTGAGGCTGCAAACGTGCTCGACGCTGGCCATCAGGTCGGAAAAGTCATTGAGAGTCAACCAACCATCCCAATCGACAGCCCTCCCGGGCTACGTTTTGACGGATGGCACGGTAGCTGTTCAGACGTTGGTTTGTCAGCCGTTTTGCAGTGACGCGCGCGGGGCGATTGACGCTTCACGATCGCACTCTGCTAGCTCAATTGCGAACTCAGACGAATTGAGTTTGTCCGATCTCGTCTGTCGCATTTGTTGCAAAGAGTATCAGCTTGCTTGATTGTCGGAAGGCCGCACGCTTAGAACGTTCACGCAATCGAGCCTCACTTCGCACGCTTGCCTGGAGCCCGATAGAGCCATGTGCCTGCGCTGAATCGACGAGCGGCGCGGAAGCTGTCTTGGAACGTGTCGAAGCCTGACCGCTTAGGCGGGACTTACCATGGACTATGTCGACCTTGAATTCACTGCCGAAATAAACGGTGAGCGAAAGGCGTTGCCGCCGTTTCTTGGGCCGACGTTGCGCGGGGCTTTTGGGTTTCTTCTGAAGCGAGCCGTTTGCCAGGTCGCGCATGGGCAATGTGATCGTTGCCTGTTGAAGCACGTCTGTCCGTACACGGTGATCTTTGAAGGCATTCCGCAAGAAGATCGTTCGGTCATGCGAAAGTACCCGCGTGTCCCGCAACCGTTTGTCCTGCGGACGCCGTGGGATGACGGGCGATGTCCCGACGAATCGTGTTTGTCGTGGAGCATCCGTTTGTTTGGCGGCGCGGTCCGCTATTGGCCATATGTGGTCCATGTCTTTCGCACGGCAACCGAAGCCGGCATTGGGCGACAACGTGTCCGCAGCAAAATTGTGGAAGTGTGCGACGGGCTGGAAGGCCCAGCGTTTTGGTCCGGCGACGACGCCGAGTGGCGGGAGCCGCGCCTACGGACGCTGTCCTTTGAGTCACCACGATTGCCAGAGCGATGCACGTTGCGTTGGCGTTTTCGCACGCCGGTCCAAATTGTTCGCGACGGAAAACCGGTCGGAACGCAGTTAGACGGCCTTGATCTGTTGTTGGCGGGACGACGTCGCTGGAGCGTGATGAATACGTTCTATGGCACAGGCTCCGACCTAAGCGACGACCCGCCGGTCAGGCTTGATCGTTCGGACTTCATCACTCAGTCGAAGCAGTTGCGACATTGGAACATCTCACGATATTCGGGTCGGCAAGAGCGGCGTGTCGAGCTTCACGGCGTTGTGGGAGAGGTCGTCATCGAAGGTCCGTGGGGGCTGGCGGGTGACTGGTTGCAAGCCATCCCGATATTGCACCTTGGAAAATCAGTGTCGTTCGGATTGGGCGCGGTCGAATGGGAAGTCGTCACGAGCCTTGAACAGCCTGTCGTCGCTGCCGCTTCACTTGCGCAAATTGAGTGCCAACTGCATGACTGAGAACTCGCAACTTTGAGCCGACACGCGGGGCCAAACATGAAGCCAACCAACTCGTCCGTGTTCGACGAACGAGTGCATCTCATCGCTGTCGCGGGCTTGTTGCATGACGCTGGCAAAGTTCTGCAACCGGCCGAGTCACCGCTGGAAGCACAGACCAGCAATCTCAGGCAGATGATTTGCCCCTCGGACTTCAGAACAGGTCAGCCGACGCATCTGCACGTGCTTTATACTGCGGCCGCTTTTGATCGGGCGGTTTCCAATTTCGGCGGCCTCGACCGCGAGGAACTGTTTCGCGTCGCTTGCTATCACCATCGGCCGTCTCAGGATTCACTCGACCAAAACATTCTGACGAAGGCCGATTGGTTGGCCAGCGGTCACGACCGACGCCCAGCTTTGGAACCTTCCGATGCAATCTCGGCACTCGCACCCGTCTTGGCGGGTGTGGAATGGCCAGACGCCGCGCTTCCCAGCGAGGGCATCGGACTTCCCGCCAAGTTGTTGTCGCTCGACGAAGACTCGTTTCTGCCGGGCGCGGAGCAGTCCCGCAGTGAATATCGCGAGCGGTGTCGCGAACTGACCGAGCGATTGGTGGACGGTCTAAGGCAAGACTTTCGCAACCCGACGGAATGTGTTGATGGGTTGCTCGGACTGACAGAGCGGGTCTTTCACTCGATTCCCGCCAGTCGTGATCGAAAGCAGCAGCCTGACGTCACGTTGTTCGATCACAGTCGCATTGTTGCGGCTTTTGCCACGTGTTTGGCAAAGCAGTTTTCTGGAGAACCGCGACCGGCCGACCAATTGCGTGGTCAATTCCGTTTGGTAGCGATTGCACTCGGTGGAATCCAGAAGTTCATCTTTCGAGTTGTCACACCGTTAGATGAGCGTGAAGGGGAACAAGACAGAGACGCGGGCGGCCTCACGGGTGCAAGAGGCATGGCCCGTCGTCTGCGAGCACGTTCGTTGTACGTCGGGCTGTTGAGTTGGCTGGCGGCACGGCGAGTGCTTGAAGAAGTCGGTTTGCCATCCACCAACTTGATCGCGAACGCTGGCGGCCGAGCCATTCTGCTGTTGCCGGAGACGCCCGACACTCAGCAACGCCTGCAAGCGTCATTGGCGATGCTGGAGGATTGGTTCGTCAAGGCGATTGGCGGCGTGCTTCGCTTGGATATTGCCAGCAGCGACGTGCTGAGTGATGCCGAGTTCTCGGCCGAGCGGTTTCCGCAAACGTTCCGCGATCTTGACCGGCGGTTGGCTGCCGCTCGTTATCGCCTGTCGGTTCCAAATCTCCGCCAAGATTCCGGCTGGTCTGAAAGCGGCTGGATTCAGTCGCGGGAATCTCTGCCGATTGATCGAGATGACTTCAACAGGGACTTGGCCAAGCTTGGCCGATATTTGCCGCGAGCCAAGTATCTAAGTCTCGACAGCGGCGACTTGGGCATTGGTCCAGTGCTCTCAATGATTGGCTATTATGAAGTACGGTTTCACGAAACACAGCCTGCGTCTGGGCGGTGCTTTGCACTGGACGTTGACGACGGTGATTTGTCGATGCCGTTGTTCGTCACGGCCAAGCATGTTCCGCGCGCCACGTCTGACGTCTTACAACGGCTGATTCGCACGCCGCGCGACGAGCGGCTGGAGGAGGATGACGCTCCCAAAGAGGACGAGCTGCTGACGTTCGAACATCTCGCACGGCTGGCGAGCGACGAAGACGGACATGAGATTCCGCACGTGATGCTGGGTGCGTTGAAGGCGGACGTTGATCGGCTGGGGACGATTTTGGGCTATGGGCTGGGGCAGCGAGTTTCGTTTGGTCGGCTGACTTCGCTGGCGCGGACGTTGGACCTGTTCTTCAAGGGTTTTCTCACCCGCAAGTTGCAGGAAAGGTTTCCGTTCGTCTACACGGTCTTCGCCGGGGGTGACGACGTGTTCCTGGTCGGCCCGTGGTACGACTTGGTGCGGCTGATCGGGGAATTGCGGGGTTGGTTTGGCCGGCTGACCTGTGGAAATCCCAATCTCACATTCTCGGCCGGACTGATCTTTGCCGGCGCGACAACTCCGGTCGCGCACTTGGCCCATGTTGCCGAAGAAGCTCTCGACCTTGCCAAGACAAATGGTCGCGACCGCATCACCGTCGGTTCCGTGACGCTCACCTGGGCGGAATTCGACAAAGCCATGACACTGCATCGGCTGTTGTTGTCCGAACTGCGTGGCACAGACAGCGACCGACCCAGCCTCAATCGTTCGCTCGTCTATCGCCTCTTGCAGTACGCCAAACAGGGTCGCGGCCATCATCCGGGGCGCGAACGTCCCGCACCGCTCGATTTGAAGTGGCGTGCTCAGCTTAGCTATGACCTGAAACGCAATTTGCCTGAGCCGTCCGACCACCGGCCGGGACTTTTGAAACTCCGCACGGCTTTGCAGCAAGTCATCACAAAGCAGGATGCCGCCGTGCTCGAAGTCGCCTGTTCGTTATCCCTGTACGTCCTCCGAGGAGCCTCGACATGACCAGATTCCAAAACCAAGGCGGCGAGCCTGTGCGCCGCGAAGGTGGCAATCGCCCCAACACGGGCGGTCCCCCGATCGCCGTACTGTTCGATCCAGAGAAGCCCGAGCAAGAGTTGTACGACACGTTGGCCGAACAGCAGGCCCAATCGTTGGAGATCAACAGCAGCCAGCTTCGGAAATACTTCGGCGAAACCAAGGACTTGTATCGTCAGTTCAACGCGCTGACGGCGGCCGTCCACGACAGCGCCGAGAAGCAGAAAATCTACCACGAGCAAGTTGAGGCGCGGTTCAAGATGTTGCGGAGCAAGGTGTCCTATGCGATGGGTCGGCAAACGCTCCGGATGGATCGCAACTTCGCGACGTTTCTGCAAGAGGGCATCAAGAAGGTTCAAAACCATCAACACTTCGTCCGCTTCGTCATGCACTTTGAAGCGGTGGTCGGATTCATGTACGGACTCGGAAAGGTGAAGTCATGAGCAATCCCAAACTGGTCGAATTACGCACCCTCGCGGGGCGGATTGTGGTGGAGACGGGGCTCCGCATCGGCGGCAGCCAAGAGACGATGGAGATTTCCGGATTGGATAATCCCATCATTCGCAACCCGGCGAATGCCGAGCCGTTTATTCCCGGCTCATCGCTCAAAGGCAAGATGCGCAGCTTGTCGGAATGGTATTGGGGAGAGATTCCCCAGGACGGTAATGTCACGCGGCCACATATCACCAAGGACACCGCTCGCGTCTTCGGCATCCCCGCGCAAGACCCCAAGAAGCAAGACGATCCCGAAAAAGCTAAAGCGCTTCAGCAAGGCCCGACGCGGTTGCTCGTGCGTGACGCGCGACTCACTGACGATTGGCGAGAAGCCTTCAAGAGCGGTCGGCCGCTGACGGAAGTCAAAAGCGAGAACTCGATCAACCGTCTGACGTCCGTGGCCAATCCGCGTCCGATGGAGCGGGTATTACCGGACGTCAGTTTCCAACTCGAAATCGTGTATCGCGTGTTCGATGTCGATGGCGATGGCGGGAAGCGGGATCGTGAACTGTTCGACAAGATCGTCCTGAAAGCCTTGGCGTTGGTGCAAGCCGACGCGCTTGGAGGCGGTTCCAGCCGAGGCAACGGCAAGGTCCGTTTTGAGGGCCTCACCGATAACGGCCGGTCGGTTGAACTTCCCAAACTGACCTTTGCCAACGAAGTCGCCGCCGCGTCGTAGCTTCCTTCGGATTGCCCAACGCCATGATCACGTATCGCATCGACCTGGAACTCCGCTCCGGCCTCGGCACTCCTTTGGCGGCGGACACGCTGTGGGGGCATCTTTGCTGGGGACTTCGACATCACCACGGCCAACAGGCTCTCCACGAATGGTTGGAACGACACGACACCACCGAACCGCCTTTGGTGCTGTCGGACCCGTTCCCGGCCGGATACTGGCCCCGTCCCGTGCTGCCGCCGGCTCCGCGACCGATACAGCCACCTTCCAAGGATCACGCCGACCAGCGCAAACGGACGGACAAAATTGGTTGGCTGAGCGATGCCGCGCTCCGCCAATGTCTGAATGTGGTTTGCCCGGACGCGGTCCATCAAGCCGCTCAAGCCAGTTCCACACCGCCCGTTGCCAGCGAATCGGCCGTCACCCATGCGGGAGTCAATCGGCTCACCGGCGGCACGGCTCAAGAGGGGGGCGGCGTGTTATTCACGACCTCGCAGAGCTATTTCGCCGGTCCCGCTCGCTTTTCCGTGTGGGCACGCTCGCCGGAGCCGGCCGACACCGTGCGGCAATGGTTTGAGCAAGGACTTGTCGGCGGCTACGGGCGAGACGCTTCGTCCGGATTGGGGCAGATCGTCGTTTCCACTGTCGTGACGGCCGAACTGCCGACCGCGAAGCAGCCGAATGCGGTAATGCTGCTCGGTCCCACGGTTCCGAAACCGGGCGACCCGCATCGTGGCTTCTTCCAACTCGGCACGCGGAGCGGTCGAGTCGGCGGCGACTTCGCGATCGGGCCATTGCCGGATGGTTCCACACAGCGGCAAAAGCGTCCGGTGCATTGTCTGCTGGCTGGTTCGGTCTTGCTCACGGACAACCCGCCCGCGTTCGTCGGTCGAGTTCTTCGCAACGTCCATCAGTGGTCGGAGCTGCGCCACTACGGCTTGAGCCTCACGCTACCGATACGTTTGGAGCCAACTGTCCTGGCCGACCAATTGTTAGCTGGTGATCCCATCACGAACCCCTAATCCCGAACCCCGAACGCCTCATCATGCGTCGCACACACTTTGAACGCCACGCCTTCACACTCACGCCGCTCACCCCCATCCATGTGGGAACCGGCGAGACGATTGAGCCTTATGAGTACGATCTGGATGGGCAACAGGTGCGTCACTTGGTGGCGTTCGATCTGGACACCATGTTGTCCCAGCTCACCGACGCACAACGTCGCGAGTTTCTCAAGCTCTCCGAATCGGCCACTGTTGTGACACTACGTGCCTGGTTCCGAAAGCTACCGCATCGCGATCAATGCCGCCGATTCCGTGTGGCGCTCGGTAACACCGCCGGCACCGATATCGCGCAGAATTTGGACAACCCGAATCGGCTGGGCGAGATTCACCTGCTTCCGCGTCACTTGGGCACGGGTTTGTGTTATCTGCCCGGTTCATCCGTCAAAGGCGCAATCCGCACGGCTTTGATTGACCGACTCGCACGCCAGCCGGGCTGGGACATCGAACCTTTGCTGCGGATTCGCGCGGAAGCCGAACGCTCCAAAGGGGCCGGCACGAAGTTTGAAGCGGCGGTGTTGGGGAATCAGAGATCCGACGGTCGGGCCGACCTGTATCGTGATCCCTTCCGGCAAATCGCCGTGACAGACCTCTCGGTTCCCAAGGATGGAACGTTCATCGAGCGGATTCGGATTCGGAAACTCAGGCAGACGGAGACGGAAGCCGATCCCGGCGGCATTGTCATGTACCGTGAAATGACCCGCGCGGCCGTCTATGGCGAGCCTCAACAATTGTCGGCGGAGTTGCGTCTGCATCCGGAGTTGTGTGACGAGCAGACGATGGGTCACGACCGAGTCGGCCAACCGAACTGGCTGCCGCAGCGGTTTCCGCTCGGCGGTTTGATCGAGATGTGCAACGCCTTTTATGTGCCGCGTCTTCAAGATGAACTCCAGCGATGGGTGACGACGCCCACGGTACGTGACCGATTGCAAGCGGCTGTCGACGGGTTGGCGGGCAGCGAGTGCATCATTCGCTTCGGCCGCCACAGCCATTTCGAGTGCATGACGCTCGGCGAACCGTATCATGTGGCTCCACGTCGCGGATTCGGAGCGACCCGATCTCTTGTTGATTCCAACGGCAAGGCCGTTGTTCCGCTGGGTTGGGCCAAACTCAGCTTCACGACATCGGTGCCGCCGTAACCTCAACGAGCGGGGATTCTCCCGGCGGGTTACGGCGTTACCGCAAACTCTGGCTCTGAAAGGACTTTCGCATGGTCCGTCGCCTTCAGCATTGCCGCGATCCCGACCGACACGACGCCGTTGATTGCCAGTTACGGATTTTGGCGCTACAACAACTTGCCCGCGAGCATCTTCCGGCTCGCGGCTTATGAAACCTCCCCTGATGAAGAAGGGGTTGAGACGACTTTCCCTTGATTCTCATTTCTGGGTTTACTGCGTGATGAAACCTTCGCTGTTGAAGAAGGGATTGAGGCGTGGACGTTGAGTCGGCGTGGTGTTGGGGCCGAAATGGTGCTGGCGACGGTTGATTTGACGGGATACCCTGAAGGCCATGTGGTCACGGAGACGTGAACGCCGCAAGGCGATCATGGGCGGATGGAGCGAACTGGTTGTTTCCTTCCGTCGTTGCGGAGCCTTGCCATGCCATTCGCGTATGTGACCGAACCCGGTGCCGTCGTGCGCAAACAGGGCGAATGCTTGTCCGTCACCAAAGACGGAAAGACCCTCGCGGAATGGAAGCTGATTCACGTCGAGGGATTGATCCTCTTCGGCGGTGCGCAGCTCACCACTCCGGCCATGACGGCCTTGCTGAGCCAGCACATCGAGACGGCATTTGTCACCCAAAACGGGAAGCTGCTGGGGCAACTCGTCTCCCCGAAATCGGGAAATGCGCAAGTGCGGGTCGCGCAATACCGGCTGTCCGTCGACACCGACCGCCGTGTCCGCGAGTCACAACCCATCGTTCGTGCCAAGATCGCGGCCATGAGCGACGTGCTCGTCCGATACGCGGAGAACTATCCGGATCTACCGTTGAAGAGAACTCGCGAACGACTACATGAGGCCAACGATCGTGTCACCAGCACGCAGACGCTCGACGAACTGCGGGGCGTGGAGGGTGCGGCGTCGGCGATTTACTGGGTGTCCTTCCCGCTGTTGAATCGCTCGGAACTCCCCTTTGACGGTCGGAGCCGACGACCGCCGCGAGACCCTGTCAATGCGCTGCTCAGTTTGGGATATGTGTTTCTCGCGAACGAGCTAAGGTCGTCACTCGAAGCCGTGGGACTCGATCCCTATCTCGGCGTCTATCACGATCTGAAAGCCAACCGACCGAGTCTGGCGTTGGACCTCATGGAGCCGTTCCGGCATCACATCGTCGACCGCTTTGTACTTCGTGCCGTCAACCTTGGCCGTTTCCGGCCGAATGATTTTCAGATCGTCGAAGACGAAGGCGTCCGACTGCAACCGAGCGCCATGAAGACGTTCATCGCCGAGTACGAGCGGTGCATGAAGTCCGAAGGGGCTGATCCGGTCCAAGGAACGTCCGGGGCATGGCGTGACCTGCTACGCCAGACGTGCGAACGCTGGCGCGACCAACTGCGCCCGAGTGCCGACGCTCTGATCGCGGACGACTCGACGCAGGAGGATGGATTATCATGAGCGAAGCGATGCTGGTCGTCATCGCCTACGACACGCCTGACGCACGGCGGCGACAACAGATTGTGCGGCTGCTGGAGAATGTCGCGGATCGCGTGCAGTGGTCCGTGTTCGAAGGCTGGCTCACGGAAGAACAAATCGACAAAGTATGGCACCGCTTGGAAAAGGTGGTTGATCCCAATGAGGATGAACTGCGGCTGTACCGCGTCTGCGCGTACTGCCGCGACGCCTCGCGTGCACTCGGCCAAGCAACCCTGTCCGTGATTCCCGACCATTGGGTCGTCTAACCGCTCAGACGCAGGCACCCCCGAACCAACTTCAGGAAGACAAAAATGTCCCAGCCCTTGATCCTGCTCTGCACCGTCGGTACGGGAAACGTGGACCAGTTACGAGAGACTCTGCTCACCCCCTTGACCAAGTCGATTCAGGCCGGGGAATGGCAGCGCGTGATCCTGCTTCCGTCCAAAGTCACGGCTGACAACGCAGTTCAGTTGCAAACAGAACTTGCCAACGTCGCGATTGAGATCATGCCACTCGCGGCCGAAGGGTTGGAAGACAACGCGGATGCCTGCTTCGCTCACTTCGACCGCGTGATCGAAGATCTTCGCAACGCTGGCCATGAACCACATCACATCCTGGCCGACTTCACCCGTGGCACCAAAGCCATGAGTGCGGCACTCGTCTTGGCTGCCGTTCGCCACGAATTGCCACAACTCCGTTACCTCTCCGGCGGTCGCCGCGACGAACGGGGCATGGTAGTCCCCGGCACCGAGATCGTCACCGACATTCGCACGACTGTAGCCACCGCCCGCCGCCGTTTGGACGAGGCTTATGGCTTTCTGCAACATGGCAACTTCGCCGCCGTTCTGGATCTGTTGCCCGTCCCCCACAGTCCGTTCGCCGCCGCGTGGCCCAAGGAAGTGCTGGAACAAGCCACCTTCGTGCGACCTTTGGCCCGCTTCTACTCGGCGTGGGACCGACTGGACTACAAAGGCGCATCGCAAGTGGACCTGTTCCCGTCAGGGACTCAGCCAACTCACTGGGACAAATTCGTCCCGTCGGCCGCAGTTTGCAGTTGGGTCCAATCGCTCGCCGACGACCTTCCCGACGACGCGCGGCAATGCGCTGGCCGCCTGCGACTCCTCACCGCCGACCTCCTCGCCAACGGCGAACGCCGACTGCGAGACCATCAGTTCGAGGACGCCATCATCCGAGCCTATCGCGTGCTGGAACTCGTCGGTCAAACCCGCCTCTGTGACCAAGGCATCCACTCCGACGACGTTCCCGCAGATCATCCCGTCGTGCAAGCGTTCCGAGACAAGCTGGCAAAGGGCAAGAGCAACGATTTGGGCCGTGGTCCCGGTGGTCGGCTCCTCGCGGCTCGCGAGCAAGTCGCACGTCTGCTGAAAGCCTTCAATGACCCATTGGGTCAGCGGCTGCTCGACCTCGGCAAAGAAGGAGTCGTGGAAGCCTCCCGCCGAAACAACTCCGTTCTGATCCACGGCTTTGAAGCAACCGGCGGCCGCGACCCGGCTCCACTGATCGAACTCTATGGCAAGCTGGAAGATCTGTTGGTCGCCGATGGGGGAGACTCAACGGCCGCTCGACTTCAACTGGCACGCACACCGGATTTCTCGCGAGCGTGATCTCGATGGTTTGCGCTATGTAATCCGAAGCATGAGCGAGGGCGGGCACTCGGCGGAACCTTGCCAACCGGGACGCTGACGTTCGCGGTCGGCGAAACATCGCAGACCATCACGGTCAACGTCCCAGGGGACACGGTCACCGAGCCGAATGAAGCCTTCACTGTCTCGCCCCGACTCGTTGAAATGGCGATCTCGCCCGATGGCAACCCGGCCCTCAATGACGACGATTTCGCCGCCGCTCTTGTGACCGCCCAAGAAGAGTTCGACGAGCACAAGCCCCAACTCATCGTAGAATCGAGCCGGGGCTGTGATGAATCTCGACTTGCGAGACTCCGATGATGATCACTTGGTCTACTAGATTTAGGCTCACGCATCAGGCGGACAAGCTCGTCATTCAAGGAAAGGTTCCGAGCATCCTCTGGCCGACTGCTGCTTCCGTAGGCATGGCTTTTCTCGTGACGTTTGTGGTTTATTCTAACCCAAAGGCTGTCGGCGTGATTTACGAACGACTGGTCGTGTTACTGGGAATTATCTGGTTTACGGCCATCATTTTTGGACTGTGGCTGACAGCCTATCTCACTTTTCGTCGGCCATTCATCCTCGACCAAACCGGCAACCAGTTCCTTCGAGGCACGAAGCGGCTTTGCCCTTTAAGCGAGATTGGATGGATTGAGATCTACGGCCTGAACGATCCAGATCTCTCGACTTGGGTGTCATTATGCCGTGTGGGTAGTGGAAAGCGGATTCGGTCTTTCGTCCCCATCGGCGATGCCGAGGCGTTTGCCAATGGAATTGCCAAGTTCCTTGGAGTCGAGATAAAAAATACAGCGGAGTGGTGAACGAATGGTCTGGCGGCGATGTTGAAGGCGTGCGAAATAGGCGAGGGTGCTGCATGACGACTGAGAAGAATGACGTGTGCAAAGCCATGATCGACGGAGCAATCGCTTCGTTCCGGTCGAACAAAGGCTGGGCGGACAAAGCCATTGCCCAGCTTTCGGATGACAAGCTGCATGTCGCCCTCGATCCCAACACAAACAGCATCGCCGTCATCATGAAGCATGTGGCAGGCAACCTGCTTTCCCGCTGGACAGACTTCCTCACCACGGATGGAGAGAAACCTTGGCGAAACCGTGACGATCAGTTTGTGGACACCTTGGATACACGGGACGAACTGATCGCCTATTGGGATTCCGGTTGGCAACGGCTCTTCGATTCGCTGTCGTCACTCTCTTCCGACGATTTAGGGAAGACCGTGACCATTCGTGGAGAGCCGCATTCGGTGCCGCTCGCAATTCAACGCTCACTGGCCCACTGTGCGTACCATGTCGGCCAAATCATGTTGATCGCTCGCATTCTCGCTGGCGATCACTGGACGACGATCACGATCCCCCGTGGAGCCTCTGCGAACTTCAATCAGCGGGTTTGGGGGAAGGGACACTATCAGTCGGCCCCGCCAGAGCAGAACTGACGAACAGGAGACGCTATGCCGCAAACACCCCACGTCGAAAAACACTTCACCGCCTCGGAATACGTCCGAGACATCGTGATCGGTATGTCGGTTGGAGGTGATCACCAAGGCCAAGGGACCAAAGGCGAAGCAGTAAACAACCGGATTCTAGCACTCGATGAAATGACCAGCAGGTAAACCATGAGCGATAATAAATCCGATAGTCCCCGCAAGGCCCGCCACGTTGTAGTGAAGGTCGCCATTTTCTTCCTCATCTTCATCGCTTTGTACCTGACCGGGTTTGTGGTGGCCGTGAAACTTGGGCCGGGCCTGAGTCCGCCGATCTCGACCGTACTTTCGGTCGTCTATTGGCCGCTCATCAAGTGCGACGAGAACAACATCGAGCCGTTCAATTCCGCTATTGAGTGGCTGAGGCATGGGCCTAAGCCACCGCCCGGCAACGGCAAAACAAAGACGACACCATCTGCCCCTGCACCTCCGTCACGATGAAGATGCGGTTCCGGGTGGTGTCAAGATGACCCACCACAAACCCAACCTTCCCATCTATTCCCAGCACGGCTTACTTGAATTTGATCGAAAGACCGCACCATGCTCTCCGTCTTCTGCTCGCCGAGCCGCTACACGCAAGGGAAAAACGCCACCGCCGTCCTTGGAGCGGAGATGGCTGGCTTGGGATTGAGCGGCCCGGCTGGTTAGCTCGTTCGTTCTCCGTTTTCATCTTTCGCGTACTGAGTGCCGCCGTGGCATCAACTCATCCGTATTTCGAGATTCCCGAAAAACCACCGTTTGATGACACGTGGACTCGTCCGAGATTCTCAGCCACGATGTCGCAAAGCCAACAAGTTCGTTCATGGAACCCGTCACCGAACGATCCAATGCTTTGGCGAGCCTGTCAGCCTGCAAGAAGGGAGTCGGACTCTGACCTCGATCAACGAGCAGTTTTAGTTCTCGCTCGCTTCTTCAATTCAACTGTTCGCAGCTTCAACGTCGCCACTGCATCTTGACGGGCCTGTTCATCGGAGGGGTGGTCTAGCGGAGCATCCGTGTCTTGTTCTTGAATCGTTGCTTTCTTTGCCGTGGCGAATTTCCTCGAAGGGATTTTGGGGCCTGGTTCATGTTGGGTAGCAGGTGGTGACCAGATTGGGGTGTGAAAAATGTCTGTTTCCGTGAAGCTTGGTTGGGTCTCAATCCAATTTCAGTTTCAGGGAGGAAACAGACATGGACGATTCTCAATTGCCGGTGGT
>CAYSHJ010000498.1:0-9215 GCA_964430385.1 uncultured Planctomycetaceae bacterium | reverse complement strand
TACGTGGGACTCGACACGGTGAACGTCGCGCGGAACAAGTGCTGATTCGCATTCAGCACACGTTGGCGAAAGTGTTGTCCAGCACCGCCATCCCACCGGAGACCAACGAATCGAAGACCGCCTACGATTTGGTGCGACGATTGATGCTCAAGGGGAAGCTGATTGTCGGCGACGCAGCCTACTGCCAACGCGAGATCTGCGAGGCGGTCGTCGAACAAGAGGCGGACTACCTTGTGACGGTCAAAGGGAATCAGCCGCAACTCCTGCACGACATCGAGCAAGCCTTCGTGATCCCACGAAGCTTTTCCCCCCTACGCCGTGCGTGAAACGCTCGCGCAGCAACAAACTGCCACGACCGTGGAGAAGAATCGCGGCCGCATCGAAACGCGAACCGTCACCACGATCCCGGCGACGATCGACGAATGGCACCTCGACTGGCCCGGCGCAAAACAACTCATCCGCCTGGAACGCCACACCGTCGAGAAAGGCCAGACTCGTTGCAGCACGACCTATGCGGTAACCAGCCTGCTACGTGCCAGAGCCGACGCAGCATTTCTGCTGAAACACCTGCGTGGCCGCTGGCACATCGAGAACCGTTGCTTCTACGTGCTCGACACGGTCCTCGGTGATGATGCCAGCCGCATCCGCACCGGTCATGCGGCTCGCGCTCTCAACGGCATTCGCCTTGCAACCCTCAACCTCGCCCGCCGGCTCGCTCAAACTGTCGGGGCTCTCTGCCGAGAACACGCCCTCAAACCCAACCTCTTGATGAACAGACTACGCATCTTCAAAAACTAGCCCGCCGTGTCAGTGGTCGCGAGTCTTCTTGCGAGGGTGAACGACTCGCCGATACGATCCGCGCCGTCGGTGTCAAACTCTTTGGGATCGCCTATCGCATGACCAAGCCTATCGCATGACCAAGAAGTCGTCCAAATCGAATGCAGACGATCCCGACATCGCGATCGTCTGTCGCAATCGCCGCGCCTCGCACGAATACGAAATCCACGACGAGTTGGAATGCGGCCTGATCCTCAAAGGGAGTGAGGTCAAAAGCATTCGCAACGGCAAGGTTTCGATCGAGGAGGCGTTTGCTCGAATTCAAGGCGCGGAACTGTGGCTGATCGGCTGCCACATCGCCGAGTATCCGCAGGCCAACGTCCAGAATCACGAACCGCTGCGATCTCGCAAGCTATTGATTCACCGGCGTGAGTTGCATCGTTTCGCCGAGAAAGCCGAAGAACGCGGATTCACACTGATTCCGTTGCAGATGCACTTCCGCGAGGGCAAGGTCAAGGTCAAGATCGCCGTCGCGCGCGGTCGCAAGCTGCACGACAAACGCGAGAAGCTCAAGAAGGACGCCGTCAACCGCGAGATTCGTCAAGCGCTGCGCGGTGGCCAGTGAATGAACGTCGGAGACAGTTGCGTGACGACGTCGCGATTGCCGTCGAAGAGTGAACTCGCGTTGCGGTTCTTCGTTCTGTCGGTCGGACTGCTGATGGTGGCGATGCTGATCGCGTTCGCGGCCGTTCGTGTCTTTCCGGCGGCGGAACTTCCGGGCCGAGTCTCGATGCCGTTCGCGTTTTGGATCAGTACGCTGCTGCTCGTAGCGGGCAGCGGCACGCTGCAGCGAGCCGCTTGGCACGTGCGCGTGCAACGGCTCGATTCATTTCGCCGCTTGCTGGTCTGGTCGCTGCTATTCGGAACGCTCTTCGTCGGCGTGCAAGCCTGCGGACTGTTGGTGCTCGTACAAAATCAAACTCCGGCTCACAGCGCGCAGCCCGAATCGGCCGAGACCGGCCTGAACGCGTTCGTGGTGATGGTCGCCGGCATGCACGGAGTCCACATCGTCATCGCGCTGCTGTTCATTGCGTGGGTCACGGTCAACACCTATGCCAATCGCTACGACCACGAGTATTCATCCAGCGTCACGTTCTGCGCCTGGTTCTGGCACGCGCTGGGCATCGTCTGGTTGGTGATCTTGTCGCTGTTCGCGGCCGGAGCCATCACCGGGTCCGAAGGGATTTCTATCCCCGACCCGCAAACGCGGGGAATTGGGGCCAAAGGCCGAGAAAAACCGCAGCGAACGACCCCCGACCCGCAAACGCGGGGACTTGGGTCCACGCGACAGGCCAATCCAGCCGAAGAAACATCCCACCAAAGCGCCGATGATCGCCAAGATCGGCGTGAGAATCGCCGCAAAAACAATCGCTTGGCCGGTTCCGGAAGCTAACCAGAGAAATGTCAGCACGGCACTGGTGATTCCACCGAACTTAAGCCCGCGCGACGGACTGCGCAGCAAGAATCCCACAACAGCCGCGGGAATAGTCAGAACCAAGAAGGCGATCCAAACCTTTGTTTCGGACGGCCCGAAATGCGATGCGAGGACGAGCATGGCCTGGCTCGTGTCGATGCCGAAGTGTTGGAACATCGTCGCCCAGAAATCGTTCGGTTGCGATCGCTCCGGAGTGATGCGTGAACGCTCGCAGCAGGTGTCTCACGACTCGCGCGGCTCGCTCTGGCTCCAGAGGTAATCCAACTCGTCGCGGACGCCGAGACTCGTCGCCCACGACGTCAAATACTCATGATTGAGCTGCTCGCGGAGACTCGCAAAAAGGGGAAGACAGTCATCGAAATCCCGCGGGCGTCCCGCTTTGAGCTTTTGCAGGATGATATCCTCCGGCGCTAGAACCCAAACCTGATCATTGCCGACCGTGTGAGATTGCCGTCGCGTCAGAGCCGCAAGATCTTGATCGTCACGTGGCAGCATGATATCAACCGGCACACCATTTCTCATCAAACGCAATTGCACGTCTCGTAGCATCGGATTGTCGTCACCCCACTGCTGGTCGACCTGAAACCCATGCTGCTCAGCTGAAACCCTCAGAACGCCGAGGTCATCGGCTGTCGCGGCCACCAGCACGTCCACATCAAAGGTCGCGCGTGACTGGTTGTAAAAGGCCAGAGAGTGCGCTCCGATGATGGCATACGAACGATTGACGCTTTCCAGCCAGCGCAACGTCTCGAGCAAGATCGCCTGAATGTCGGAACCGGTCATTCCGTGATCTCAACGGTGACTTGCCGCCATGTCGCCGCGATCCGCCGTTCATGACGTGATCGCTCGCTGAGATACTCAGCAAGACGGCGATTCATTTCCGCTTCCGAAACGGACTCGCCTCGTGCCAATTGGCGACAAAGATTGCTGAGTCCCATCGCCGTCAACTCGAATGAGAGTTCTGGGCCGCCGCAGCGCTGTTCCGCCGCCAGTGATTCAAACCCGCGTCGGACCGCTCGTTTCCACAACAGTTCGCGTGGCATTCCAGCACCTCCGCGATCGAATCTCTTCAAACCAATTCGGCGATCGGCGCACCGGTTTGCAGAATCGGCATCGGGCGGCCTTGGTGGTCTGGGAAAGCATGTTCGGTGTTGATGCCCAAGTGTTGGAACATTGTTGCCCAGAGATCGTTCGGTTCGAGTGGCCGGTCCTTCGGATGCTCGGCTTTGGAATTCGTTGAGCCAACCACGACACCGGTCTTCAGGCCACCGCCGCTGACGAGGATCGACATGGCTTGTGGCCAGTGATCGCGGCCGGGTTGCATGACCTTCGTTTGTGAACCGATCGTCGAGTTGATGCGCGGGGTGCGGCCGAATTCACCCGTGACGATCAGCATGACTTTCTTGTCGAGGCCGCGGTCGTAGATGTCGTTAACCAGCGCGGCGACCGATTGATCCAGCATCGGCAGCTTCAGCAACAGGTCCGTGTACATATTGCAGTTCACGGCATGCGAATCCCAGTTGTAACTGACTCCGAACGGGAACTCTTTGCCAGGGCATGGATTCTCCATCGTGACGGTCACGAAGCTAGCTCCCGCCTCGGCCAGTCGCCGGGCGAGGAGTGCTCGCTGTCCATAAACGTGGCGGCCGTAGCGGTCACGGGTCTCGGTGGATTCTTTGGTGATGTCGAAGGCGTCGCGGCACTTGTTACTCGTCAGCAGATCGAGCGCTTTCTTGTTGAACTCGTCGAGCGACGCCATCGCGCCGAAGCGGTCGGTGTCTTTGCGGAGCTTGTCGATCCCGCCCAGCAGGGTCACTCGGTCATCCAGTCGCGTCTCGATCGATTTCGAGACCGACAGGTTTTGGACCTCGAACTTCGAGTCGTTCGGATCGCCCCAAAACGTGAACGGGTGAGTCGAAGCCGGCAAGTACGCGCTGCCGAAGCTGAACGTGTCGATATTCTGCCGGCCGCCGTCGGTGCCGCAGATGTAATTCGGCATGCCGATGTTTTTCGACTCGCGCAGCTTGGCGACCATCGAACCGACCATCGGATGATCGTTCTCAAACCCGACCGGCGAGTTCGGATCGCGGCCGGTCAGAAATTTCTTGTGGCCGCCGCCGTGATCCGCAAATTGATGCGCGACCGAGCGGATGAGCGAGTATCGCTGCGCCGTCTTGGCCAACAGCGGCAAGTGCTCGCAGATGTCGAGGCCGGGGACGGTCGTCGGGATCGGCCGGAACTCGCCGCGATACTCCAGCGGAGCTTCCGGCTTCAAGTCGAACGTCTCCTGATGTGGAGGCCCGCCCGGCAGCCAGACGAAAATGACCGAAGTGTCCGGGTTTTTCACCGAATTAGCTTCCGCTTGCAGACGCATCAGATTGCCGAGGCCGAGGGCAGCGAACGCCGTTGAGCCAATCTCTAAAAAGCCGCGTCGCGAGATCGGTCCAGGACAAAACTTCGTGGGCGAGGTCATCTAGTCAGTCTCCGGCAGGCACGCAAGGCGACCAGTCATGACGGACGCAGGCAGCATCCGCGCGAGGAACGCGTGAGTGAGCCGCAGAAACAAACTACTGCTTCGTCAGAGCTAAGAATTTGGGTTGCGTGAGCGGCATGGCGCTAGCCGCCGGTCCTCTCGACACCGGCGGCTAGCGCCGTGCCGCTCACTGAGACGAACCCCAAAAGTTAGGGTTGACGAAGCACTACGTCAGTTACAGCGACTATCGGCCAATTCAGGCCAAAAGGCTAACGCTTTCCGCGGCCGCAAGCAATCTTCTTGTTGGCATACGTACCGATTCAAGCGGGCGCTTGGCAACGTGAACCGGCTGTCCCGCTCGCTACCAGCGTCCTGGGGAATTCATCGGCGACTGACCAGGAATCGTACCGGTGGGTAAACCTAATTTTGGATCAGCTCCCGTCGGCGTTCCCATCTGCGGCAGAGTGGTGCTGCGAAAGAACAGTTCGGACCCCGGTTGTTGACGTTGTGTGTCGAGCTGTTGTCGGATCGAGTTCAGCTCGGCATTGTGCATTTGGATCATGCGTTCGTACTCGCTGAAGGCGTTCTCGCCCGCGGGTGCGGCGATGAAGCCTTGATTCGTCGGAGCGGATCTGATCGGGGTGGAGCCGGTCGGTGACGGACCTTGTTCCCAGCGATCATCGCCTCCGAAGCGATCGGGTACCGTCGAGCGCGTCCCGGCACGTTCGAGTTCGTTGGCCTGCTGAATCGGACTCGGGGCGCGATAGCTCATTGGCTGTGCTCGATTTGTCGCGAAGCTGGCAGGTTGAACTGCTGCGTTGTTGGGTGACGACAACAAGCCAAACGCCGTCGGCGTTTGGTACTGCTCGGACGGCGGCACTTGGTCTTGCAGCGCGGCCCGAGCCACTGACAGTGGCAACGTGGTCTGCTGATTGGCCGAGGTGTTGAACGCTGGCGGACCATTAGTTCGCGACATCGGCACGGCAAATGCCGATCCCGGCACAGGCTGTGGCGTGTTGGTCGGCCAGTTCCTTGGTCCGTTCGGAGTGAACCCGTTCGACTGTGGCCAGGCGTTCGGTTCGCTTGTCGATCTTGACGGTTGGCTGGCGGGGCCGGGAGTGATCGGAAACAAATTGCCGGGACCGACATTCATGCCCCACTGTGACGCCTGCCGAGTGGCATCATCGACATTGCTCGGCCGTTGCCTGCTGGGCCACGAGACGTTCGGGATTGAAGCCGGGTTCGCGATGATCGCTGAAGTCGCTGGCTTCGAGGGCAGCGACTCCGCGGGAGGCCATATCGGCATCGTTTCCAGCGGAGAACCGAAGGCCGCATTGTTCGTTCGAGAGATCGGCGGCGGATTCAGGCCGGTCGACGGCACTGACGATCCGCTGAAGGTGCTCGCCGGTGGCTGTGGGATCGTTGACAATTGAGCCGCCACGTTTTGAGAGTTCGTTGGGGCCGGCTGACTGGGGACGAAACCGGTTTGAGGTTGCGCCGTCTGACTCTGAATTGGCACACCGGCCGAATTCGGCGGTCCAATGATGATCGGCCCGTTCGAAACAGTCGTGGCATTTTGAGCGAACCCGTTCGCGCCGTTCGGCAGCGAGCCGTTCGCGGAGATGACGTTCGTCAGCCCCATCTCTTCAGCGCGCACTTGCCGCAGCAGCGCCTCGCGTCGAGTCCGCTCCGCTTCGTCACGAGCCTGCCAGTCAGCCAAAGCTGCGAGCCGCTTTTGTTCCATCATCGCCTTCAACTGCCGCGTCGCATCCGGAACATTCGGGTCGTCAATCGTCGGCTGTGAGGCCAGAGTGCCAGAATAGGCTTGCGACGGCGACGTCGGGAACTGCGTCTGAGGTTGGGAATTTGTGGGAATGAACTGTGATTGGGCCTGCGATTGCGTCGGAACTAATTGCGACCTTCCTGACTGCCCCGCCGCTGACGATGTCCAAGCGGGGTTCACTCCGTTCGGAGACGCGGGAACGCCGTTCGGCCAGGCTGCGTCGTTTGGCAACGAAGCGTCGTTGTTCGCAAGAACATTGGTAGGCGCAGCCCCGGCGTTGTTCGGAATCATTGAGCCGGCGGAGGCAGTCGCGGCCGGAGCTGTTTGCACGATCTTCGACAGCTTCGCCTGCGCCTCGGCCTCGCTGGCGGTTTGGCGGAACAACGACAAGGCTCGGTCGTACTGACCTTGCTTGCCGTAAATCATGCCGAGGTTGTTGATCGCGTTCGCCTGCTTCGGATTCTGCCGCAACGCGAGCTGCAAATAGCGTTCGGCGTCGGCGTATCGCGACTGCAGCAGGTACGAATAGCCCATGTCGTTGAGCAAATCCGCGTCGTGAGGTGTCGCGCTCAGCGCGGCGATGTAATACCGCTCGGCCGTCGCGAAGTCTGGTTGCCGATCGGCGATCACCGCCAAGCGATGATTGGCCACCGGATGATTCGGCTGCCGTTTCACCACGGCCAGATAATTCGTTTGAGCTTCCGACATCGCTCCCTGCTGAAATGCGGCGTGCCCTTTGTTAAGCAACTCCGACACGTCCGCCGTGGCATCCGGCACTGACGAGGATGTCGCGACGCGCTCTTTTTCCGCCGCTTTGCGTTGAGCGAGGAAGTCGTCATACGACTGCGGCTTCTTCGAAAACAACCGCGGCGGCGCCGCACAACCCGAAACCGCCAAGCAGGCCAGGAACACCAGTTGAAAGAGCGTTTTGTTCATCGATCAACCGTCCTTGGTTGACAGTCCGAGCGGCAAATTCGCCATCGGAAAGGTGAGGAGTGACGCGTGAATCAGCGAGGGGCGAACAGCGAAATCAGAAGAGGCTTTCGAAGGGAACGGGGTTATAGGAAGCGGTCGAACAACGTGTCGAGACGAGCTTTCACAGGATTTGCCTTCGCCTGTCGTCGCCGCATCGTAGACTGCGTAGACTGCTGCGACGACCCAGCTTTCCAGTATTCCCGTGTGGAACGGAACGCAAGAGGTCAGGAAGATCGCGGCGATTCGTGCTAGCCGCTCGAAAATCGGCGGTAGTCGGCATCCGATGTGAGATTAGCTCAACGTCGCCAGCACTTCGTCGTGCGTCGGGAAACGACCGGTTTCGTGCTTGCAGTAGATGCGACGGCCGTCGACGACGACGTCGAAGATCCCGCCGCGGCCGGGGATCAATTCCACATCGAAGCCGAGTTTCTGCTTGATCGCGGCCGCCAGACTGGTGGCCTGTGGCGTGTAGTTTCACTGTACGCAATAGGTGATGCTGATCTTCATGGGGATTCCTTCGCCTTTTTAAAGATGGCCATTTCAGAAACGACGAGCAATGCCATCGCACCGCCCCGGTCGTCGGGGCCGAGGATCGCTTTGCGATCGAGGTACGCTCGCAGGCTGGTCTGCTTGCCGGTTCCTTCGCAGACGTCGATCAGCGAACCGTCTTCGGCGATGCGCGTTTTGATGGCGGGCCAGGCTTTGCAAATCAGCGGCTCGAACTTCGCATGATCGAGCCAGCCTTGCCGGAGGCCGCGAAGCATCGCGTAGGTGATCATGCAGGTCGCGGTGAGTTCGCGATAGCTGCCGGAATGGTCAACGACTTGATGCCACATTCCGGTCGGGTCTTGATGCGCGGCCAGCGCGGTCAAGTGTTGCTGAAATGCGGCCAGTATGTCCGCTCTCCCAGGATGATTCTCCGGCAGATTCTCCAAGGCCCAGGCGAGACCGAGTGCCGGGAAGCCGTTGCCTCGCCCCCCACGCGGCGTCGTTGAGCGGCGAGTTGCGATACAGCCCGTCCGGCCGCGCGCAGAGCTTGCGCATGAACGCGAGATGTCGAATGGACATATCATGGTATTTGACTTCGCCGGTCAATTCGCTCAGTCGCCAGCGGCCGATGACCGCGACGGCCGGGATGTATTGCACTGTCTTAAGCGCGTGTCCGTACCGTCGGCCAAGCTGTGTTGCGACTTCGACCGGTGAGCGGCCGAGACGCTTGAGCCGCTCGCGCCGCGCGTTC
Source organism: uncultured Planctomycetaceae bacterium (assembly GCA_964430385.1). Taxonomy (GTDB): domain Bacteria; phylum Planctomycetota; class Planctomycetia; order Planctomycetales; family Planctomycetaceae; genus CAYSHJ01. The sequence goes on along the minus strand of CAYSHJ010000498.1, from coordinate 472 downwards.
GAGTGCTCCGACTGCTTGCTGAGTTCGTCGGCGATCAGTTTGATGGCTGCATCCAGATTTGGTTCGTCGCTCAGCGACAATCGTTTTGCGGGGATTGTGCCCATGTTGGCGGCGGCGGTGGATAGGTCCGCGTCGGCGAGCCATCGGATTCGTTCTTCGTACGAAGTCCACTCGCCCAACCATCGGGGTTGGCAATGACGATGGCGGACAAAGCCCACGTTGTCGGCAGTTTCCGGGCCGCGTTGGACTCATGAAACCAGCGTGCGAGGGCGATCTTTGCGGAGATGCTCGCATCGGCGCCGTCCAAACCGCCGACCAGCCAGACGTGAACTCGCTGCGGATCATCCGCCAGTTCGGCGGAGTCGATCCAGCACGGGATCGACGTCCCCGGTCGCGTGACGCCGATGGCGGTTGAGACGAGCCGCGTGTCTTTCAGCCAAGTTTCGCGTTTCAGCCGTTCGGCCACATCGTG
>CAYSHJ010000497.1:0-7190 GCA_964430385.1 uncultured Planctomycetaceae bacterium | reverse complement strand
TCGTCGCCTTGGGTAATCTGTAGCCCCGGCCCTTGTGGCCGGTTTGATTTGAATTCGTCGGACAAAAAGCAGAAGTCGCATCGCTCAGGCCACAAGAGCCTGGGCTACAGGTTCCGTAGATTCAAGAATTAGCCAGCCGTGGATTAGCGATGCATCGCACAATTTTAGAGGTTTGAATGGTTCAACGCCGCAAAACGCTGTCGATCGAGTGGCCGTGCCTGATCGTCGGTGCCGGCGCGGCGGGGCTAGGTGTCGCTCGAGCGTTGCAGGAGATCGGCGTTCGATTCGTGATCTTGGAACGCCACGAAATCGGCGGCTCGTTTCGTCGCTGGCCGCGCGAGATGCGGTTCATCACGCCGTCGTTTCCGTCGAATTCGTTCGGCACGCTCGATCTGAACAGCATCGCGATCGGCACGTCGCCGGCATTCACGCTGGAATGCGAACATCCAACCGGCGAGCAGTACGCGAAGTACCTCGAATCAGTCGCTAATTACTTCGCCTTGCCGGTTCAGACCGGCGTGGAAGTGTTGTCCGTCGTTCCGCGATCCGGTGGCGGGTTCGAGTTGGAAACATCGGCCGGACGAATGAAGGCTCAAACGATCATTTGGGCCGCCGGCGAGTTCCAGTATCCAAAGCGGGCGTCATTCCTCGGGGCCGAGCACTGCGTTCACAACAGCCGCGTCAGATCGTGGCGGCGACTCGCGGGCGAGGAATTTGTCGTGATCGGTGGCTACGAAAGCGGCATCGACGCGGCCGTGCATCTGGCGAACGCGGGCAGGCGCGTGCGAGTGCTCGAACGAAACTCCGTGTGGTCCAGCGAGGCGAGTGATCCGAGCATCACGCTCTCGCCGTTCACCTGGGACCGGCTGATGGAGACTCCGCAGGGGCGCATCGAGTTGATCGACGAGGTCGAAGTCGAGCGCGTCGAGAAACAGCGCGGCCGGTTCGCCGTGATCGGCGCCAACGGCCACAAATGGCTCACCAAGCGACGACCGATTCTGGCGACCGGCTTCGACGGCAGCGTGACGCTGGTCCGCCAGTTGTTCGACTGGCGCGAGGACGGCTTCCCGCTCTTGAATTCCGTCGATGAGTCGACGGTCGTGCCGGGACTATTCTTGGTTGGATCACTGGTCCGTCACGAGCGGTTGGTCTTCTGTTTCATTTACAAATTTCGGCAACGCTTCGGCGTCGTGGCCGACGCGATCGGTCGCCGCTTGGGGGCCGACACGTCCGTGCTGGAGAAGTACCGATTTTGGGGCATGTTCCTGGACGACCTTTCGTGCTGTGGCAGCGAGTGCGTGTGTTGAATGCTCAGTGAAGAGCCGCTCGCCGCAAGACGAGCATGCCCGCGACGGCAATGACCGCGTTGCCAACCCACATGGCCCACGAGGCGTCGACGGTACCGGTTTTGGACAGGTTCAACGCCAGCAAGACGACCGGGTAGTACAGCAAGATGATGGGCACAAAGCAGAGAAAGAAGTTCGTCAGAAACTGCCGCTTGGCTTGCAATACGGCGAACGGACTGCCGACCAACACGAACAAGAAGCCACTGCAAGCGAGCGCGAAGCGGCTGTGCAACTCGGTCCAGAGTCGCAGATATTCGTGGCGGTTGTTGTAGACAAGAGTGTCGTAATTCCGCATGCGGCTGCCGCTGAGCGAATCGAAATCGCCGATCGCCAGCGCGAACGCGGCGGCGATGGATCGTTGTTGCAGAATATCCGTGTGCTGAGTTTTCAGCGTGTCGATCTTCTGCCGAATACGTTGAACGCTGATGTGCCGCGGAATCGTCGCGTTCGAACCCAGCGGCAAGGGAAACGGCTGCACGAACTCTTCAAACCACGCCGGGCCTTGCCCGGGAACATCGACTTGGGCCCGGACAAGTTTCAGCAGTACGTGTTGTTTCTCAAAGTCGAAGTGCAGTTCGGCCTCTTGAGCGTTCGCGGTCAACGGCGGCTTGCCTGTGGGAGAATATCGGAACGTCGGCTTGATCAGCTTCTTGCCACGAACAGCTTTGACCGAGATGGTCACGCCTTGAGACCAGTCAGTTGTTTGATGCTGTGATCGCAGCACGTCCAGCAAGATGTCCTCCATCGCGGCCGTGACAACGCGACGAATGTTGGCCTCGGACCACGGAATGACTTGGTCTGTCAGCCAAAGAGTGCAAACACTGAGCATTCCGCCAAAGAAGAACGACGGCCACAGCAACGACAACATGGAGATTCCGGCGGCTTTGGCCGCGGTGATTTCTTGGTCTCCCGCCATGCGGCCGTACACGACGCAAACGCTCAACAGCATCGTCGCGGGAATCGTGAACGGCAGCAGGCTCGGGACGACGTAAGGCAGAATCTGCAAGACTTGTAGCGGCCCCAGACCCTTGTCGCTGACTTCGCGGAACACTCCCAGGAAAACCAACAACACGGTCAGGATACTCAGGACAAACGCGAAGACGCGCAGCAACTCTGCGAAGATGTAACGCTGCAACAGCCGCATAGACACCACCGCGCCTGGCCGACAAAACGGTGCAACTCGAAAAGTCGTGGTCGTATAGGCCAGTCGCGACGTTCCGGTCAAGTCGATTTGACGGCAGAGCCATCCCGGTCAGCAGAGCTTCGCTGACTGCGGCCCACGGCACGGATTTCGGCGAGGTTGCTCACTCGAGCGACCGCGCGTGAAGGGGTCTCGGCACGGAGTCCGAAACCTAATTCTAGCGTTCCGCGCGACAGTAGCTCTCCCGACAGTGGCTTTCCCGACAGTGGCTTTCCCTCGGTCTTTTGAAAAGGTGACGTGCTCATGGACTTTCTGCAGAATGCCACGGACGATCAAATTGCGTTGATGGGTTGCTTTGTGGCGTTGGCCGCGTCCGCGGCGTTGATGTATATCAGTGTGTTTCTCAGCCGCACTCACCGTCGTGACCAGGTGCGCGAAACGATGTCCCGCACTTTGTCGCTGGCCACTCGAGATGAGAGGTCTGCGTCCACCGTTGAGGCTTCGCAACGGAGAGTCGCGTAGTTCGTTGACGTTCTGAACGCGGTCTTTTGTCGAATGAGCACCGTAAATCGACAACGGCGATTGTGAGAAATGCTCGCCCGACGCCTTGCACATCTCCTTCTTTGGGCCCACGATTTCGCCAGTGTCGCGCACAAGTGAGCCGCTTGTGCCACGTTGATCATGTCTGCGCGGAAGGAGGCAATCATGCGTTCTGTTTGGAAATCCTTGATGGTGTTGGGACTCGTTGGCTTGGGGTATATGCTGGGAACGAACGGCGTCTTCGCGCCGAAGTTCCTCCGAGCACAGGCCGCTAAGACAGAAAGTGGTCCGTCCGAGGAGTCTCGCAAAAAGCTGGTCGAAGTGTTCGCGGCGTTGAAGGGAGCGGCTGAGACGCTCGAACAGGAAAACCTTTACGCGTCGGCGACGAACGGCTTGAACGTGTTCGCGATCACGGCCGGAGGACTCAACGCAAAGCAAGACCTGGAGGATGGACGCGGCGTCGATCCGGAAACGTTCGCCGCGCTCTATGCCGGTGAAGCGATCCCCGATGTCAAAGAGCACCTCGACTACGACGAGCAAGGCCGATTGACTTACAAAGGCAAAGTCGTCCGCATCTATCCGAAGCACCGGATGAAGTCGATCTATCAAGAGCGGCTGAAATACACGGTCGGCGGCGGCAAGAAGTAAGGCGCCGCCGCAATGTAGCCGGCTCTCGCCGAGAGCCGTTTCCCGCTGTCCGCGAGAGCGGACTACACTCGCGGCCGTCACTTCACCGTCGCGGCTTTGGCCGCGACGGCGTTTTCGTGTCGTGTTGGAACACTGAGACCGGCCCAAGCCGTAGCGATGCGACCCGCCGAGTCGCGGACGACGGCTTTGATCGTCCAATTGCCAGGATGTGACGAAAGCCGGTCGAGCGGCAGTTGGAATGACAGCCGGCCAGGCGCCTTCGCTTCTTCAACCTCGCTTGGCTCTAACTCGTCGGCCTTCCAGCAGATCGACTGTTGCCCCTCCGCATGCCGACGATCACAGACCACGTGCAGCAGTTCGATTGCGTGTCCGGATCGCTCGCGAAGATGAACCGCTTCACGGCCTCGCTGGCTGTTGAGGGAAACGAGCGAATCCGCCAAGTTTTCGCGCATCGAAGGCTGCCTTTCCGCGAAGAAGTTGAGTTCCACGTCCGGCCAATCATTGGGCAGGCGACAAATCGAAAACTGCCACGGCGAGTCGGCGCTTCCCTCGAATCGCAGTGGTTGCGGGCCGGAAGAGTTCGAATGCAGTTCGACAACAGCGAACGCGGTTCCGCGAACGGTCAGGTTCAGTTCGCCTTCGTCGACGGTCCAAGACTGTCGTCGTGCCCCGGCGAGGCCGCGCCGTCCGACGAGGCCATGCAGGTCGAGCGTCGTGAACGCCTGCTCGCGCTGGATCGTCCCTGCCCTCTCGTCTGAAGAGGTGGAGAGACAACTGCTGCTGGCGACGGCAACGGACCAACTGCGGAACAAATCGTTGAAGGACTGCGAGGTCGCTCGTTCGACGTTGCGAAGACCGCAAGCTTGCGATTCGGCGAGCTTTCGGCAGAGCCTGGGGCCGTGGTGTTCGGCACACCATTTCGCGAACAAAAACGTCGCTCCACGACAGCCGTGATTACGCCATAAGCCGGCTCGGTAATAGTCGGGCACGACCAGCGGATACTGCGAAGGATCGTCGAGGTAGGTGGCAATTCGATAGTCGAGATTAGTCCAGCCCGGCTCGGCCAAGTGGGCCAGAGCTTCGCTGAGCCAATCGTGTTCGTCGGCAATCATCCGTCCGTTCGCGGTCAACCGCCGACTGATACACGCGGCATGAGCGATCTCGTGAGACAACAAATCTCGCAAAGCGGATTCACTCGGAAGTTGCGAATTGAGCAACAGCATGTCGCAACGATTGCCGAAAGGCGGCTCGGCATCCCCCTGAAAATCGCTGCTCCGCACGAAGCCGCCCAGGGACGTCCGGCCTCCCTGCAAACGGGACAACCACGGGCTGAGCACGATCGCGAATCGACCGTCACCGTCGACATCGCGCACGCGACCGTATTGCGACTCGACGCGCGGCAACACTTCATCGTCCAGCAGGCGGATCAGTTCCTCGATCGCCGACGGCAGCACGTCACCGTCACGGAGTTGTTGATCCATGAACACTTGCACGCGAGCACCAAGCCCGACGCGACGCGCTTTGAACCGCGCGTATTGTTGCTTGTCGTCTAAATCGCCATCGGTGACGTGCAGAAAGAATTCGCGCACAATCGCGGATGATGCGGCCTTCGCGGTTTGGACAGTGGCGATCTCGACAAGGCTCGTCGGGCGAATGCCCAGTCGTTCCGTCGGCGCTCGACGCACCGGCGATACAATCCGAGGCAGCGGTCGCTCGGCGACGAACCAACGGCTTTCGCTCGGCGATGGTTCGGAACGACTCAACCGAACAGCGTGAGTTTTGTGGGCATCGCCCAAGCAACCGATGACCAGCAGGTATCGCTGACCGTCCGCAAACGGAAGTCGCGGTGTCGCCTGCGAGTCACCGCTATCGAGCCGATACCAGACGAGTGGCCTGCACTGGACAACAGAAGTTTCCGAGCGTGCTGTTCGGAGCGCGAAGGTGGCGATGGTGACTATGATGGCCGCCAGAGTCGACACCAGACTCCAACGTCGTTGATGATTCATGGCCGAGTTCGCGAAAACCGGAATGACGCGATTGGCAGACAGAAAGCCCGCCCCATCGTTTCATCGGGTCGCGCAACTCAGTAAATTCAGGCGAATCCGGAGACTTTGCGGAGCAGTCGTGAACGGCGCGGCCGAACTGGGTCGCGGGGTGCGTGCAACACCGGTTGCTCGGGAGATGCGAGCCTCAACCTGGCAACTCGGGGCAAATTGGGGCTGGCCGAGAATCTCGGCAAAAATCTGTGTAAAGGTGTCCGACTGTGGATATAGAATGCGGCCGGCCTCCGCGCCGGAGAAAACCTATTCGCACAAGGCGACCGCTGTCGTCGGTCACCAAGGAGTCGCACATGTCTCGCACATCGCAACTGTTCGCTCGCGTGATGCTCAGTTCTTGCCTGAGTGTTGTCTCGGCCAGTGGACTCGTCTGGGGAGCCGATCCCGTCGCGACGTCCGCTCCTTCGACAGGCGACGTTTTGAAATACGAAGCCGCCTCGGGTGACACGTTCCTGGCGATCGGACTGCGTGCCAACGAGCTGTCGGCCGAACGCCTCGCGCGGCACCACGTGGTGCTGATGGACACATCGGCAAGCCAATTCGGCGAGCATCGCACGCATGGCATCGCGCTGCTGCAAGCGTTTTTGCGCGGGCTGCCCAGCGATGATCGTGTGAGCTTGTTCGCGGTCGACGTTCAGGCGGTGCGGCTGACGCCGGAATTCGTGGCTCCACAAAGCGACGCCGTTCGTGACGCGCTGGCGACACTACAGAAGCGAATTCCGCTCGGCGCGACGAATTTCCGGAAGGCCATCGACGCCGCGATCGAGGTGCTTCCGAAAGAAACTCCGGCGACCGTGCTGTATATCGGCGACGGCATCAGCTCCGTGAACTTGTTGAGCCCGAAGACGGTGCAACAGTCCTTGAGCACGTTCCGCGAACAGCACGTTCCGTTTTCCAGCTACGCCATCGGACCGAAACGGGACTTGCGGTTGCTGGGCGTGATGGCTCAGCACACCGGCGGCATCGTGATGTCCGATCCGGGATCTGATGAGAAGTCAAAAGCAAGCGAGGCCGACCTGGCTGGACAACGATTGGCGACAGCAGCGACGGTCGCGGTGTTTTATCCCGAACGGTGTGAGATCTCCGGTGCCGAGCTAAGCTTAGCGTCCGAGCAGCCGCTGCCGTTGCGAACCGATCGCGAAACCATCGTGTTGGCCAAGGGCAGCTTGACGCCTGAAACAACGATCGCCATGACCGGGCAACTCAACGGGCAAACGGTATCGCAAGAATGGCGAGCGGCCGACCTCCAGCAAGAAACCGGCACACCGTTCCTAGCCACCGCTTGGAAGCAAGCATCCGCCGACGGCGGATTGGTACCCTACGCTGGACGGGAACTGCTGCAAACGGCATGGAACGAGTTCGATCAGCGGCTGGAATGGCTGGCGGCCGAAGGCTATCGCGCGGTGGAACAACGTCGGTTCCGCGACGCCGAGCGTATCGGACAGGCCCTGCAAGAGG
>CAYSHJ010000496.1:0-4082 GCA_964430385.1 uncultured Planctomycetaceae bacterium | reverse complement strand
ACCATCGGGCGTGAGCCGAGCGATCCGGGCGACAAATCGGTGGCGACGCCTACGGGGCAGGCCGAGTCGTCAACCGCCAGTGCTCCGACGCTGGCCAGCTTGGGGCATTACGAATTGTTGGCAAAGATCGGCGAAGGTGGCATGGGAGCGGTTTACAAGGCGCGAAACAAAAAACTCGACAAGATCGTCGCGTTGAAGGTGCTGCCCAAGGACAAGATGCAGGACAAGTCGATCGTCGCGCGATTCGAGCGAGAGATGCGAGCCGTCGGCAAGCTCGATCATCCGCACATTGTCCGGGCGATGGATGCCGGCGAGGAGAATGGTATGTATTTTCTCGTGATGGAGTACGTGCAGGGGATCGACCTGTCGCAGCTCGTCAAACAACTTGGCCCGTTGCCGGTCGCTGAGGCGTGTGAACTGATCCGACAAGCGGCAGTCGGGCTGGAGGAGGCGCACGATCACGGCATGGTGCATCGCGACATCAAGCCCGCGAACCTGATGCTCTGCGTGGCCGGTAAGCGTCAGCCGCCAGTTGTGAAAATTCTCGACATGGGCTTGGCGTTGCTCTCGGAAGCTCATTCGCCTGATGTCCACGGGCTGACCAGCACCGGCCAGATGATGGGCACGGTGGACTACATGGCTCCGGAACAGGGAGACGACAGCAAGAGCGTCGATATCCGTGCGGACCTCTATTCTCTGGGAGCGTCGCTTTACAAACTGCTGACCGGCGAGACCGTCTATCACGGCGGGCAGTACCAAACGCTGATGCAGAAGATGATGGGTCTGGCCTCGAAACCCGCGCCACCCATTCGGGAATGTCGAGCGGACATTCCACCGGAATTGGCGGCGATCGTGCATCGCCTGTTGGAGAAAGACTTGGCACAGCGATTCGCCACGCCGGACGAAGTCGCTCAAGCGCTAGCCCCGTTCGCCGCCAGAGCCAATTTGGCGTCGCTGCTGACGAAGGTCGGCTACGAGGGACTCGAAACACCCGTTGCCGACGAAGCGAAGTCGCGTACCACGCCGAGCGCATCCGCTCCCGACGTGGACACCGGCACGATGCCTCGCCACTCGTTGCCGTCCACGGTGGATCATGTGACTCCCGCAGACGCCGACGCGCCGCTCAGTCGGGAGGCGTCAGCCCCCGAGCGAGTGAGCGGCACGGCGCTAGCCGCCGGTTCTTCGCCTGGGAAATCAACGCCACGAGGCACCACGACACCGGCGGCTATCGCCATTCCGCTGAATACGAAACCGGTGGCTAGCCCCATTCCGCTCAATGCGAAACCGGTGGCTAGCGCCATTCCGCTGAATACGAAACCGGTGGCTAGCGCCATTCCGCTCACAGCAACCGCCGTCTTGCCCGTGCGCAGGCGTGCGATCCCGAAGCAGCGAGTGGTGCTCGCGCTGGGTGGCGTGTTGCTGATGCTGCTCGCCGTTGTGGTCTATCGCATTCAGACCGATGAGGGGACGTTGGTCGTGACGATCGAAGATCCCGCCGTGCAAGCGATTCTCGAACAGGACGGCCTGGTCATTCGCGACAAGCTCCGCGACCGCACCTGGACCATCACAGCCACCGAGACGAAGCCGTTGCCGAGCGGCAAGTATCAAGTGGAAGGAAAACCGAACCTGCAACTGCTGGTCACCGACGACAGCGGCGCGGAAGTCACGACCGACGAGTTCACGCTGAAACGAAAAGGCGAAAGGCGCGTGCGAGTCGTGTTGGAACAAACTCCGAGCGTCGCCCGAAAGGACGCGACGAAGTCCACCACGTCTGACCCCGACCGTCGCGCCGCCGAGTATGTGCTGTCTATCGGCGGCCCGATGCTAATCCGTATCAAGGAGAACGGAGAGGAACGTGAGGTCAAGGCCATGCGAGACCTGCCCCGCAGCGCGTTTGAACTCACATTCGTGCAATTGCAACAGAACCCGAAGGTGAGCGATGCGGGGCTGGCCAACTTCAAGGATTGCAAGAACCTCACGCGACTTAACCTGCGCCTTACCCAGGTACGCGATGCGGGGCTGAGCCACTTCAAGGATTGCAAGAACCTTACCCACCTTGATCTGGGCGGCACAGAGGTGACCGATGCGGGGCTGAGCCACTTTAAGGATTGCAAGAACCTCATGGAGCTCAACCTAGGCGACACGAACGTGACCGACGCGGGGCTGGCCCACTTTAAGGATTGCAAAAACCTCACGTTACTTATTCTGCATGATACAAAAGTCGGCGATGCGGGGCTGGCCAACTTCAAGGACTGCAAGAACCTGACGTACCTTTGGCTGGACAGTACCCGTGTGAGCGATGCGGGGCTGGCTCACTTCCAGGATTGCAAGAACCTCACGATGCTTAATCTGCGCCGGACACGGGTCAGCGATTCTATGCCGCCCCTCATCAAGGATTGCAAAAACCTCACGCATCTCTACCTGGGTTATACACGGGTGACTGATGCGGGGCTGGCCCACTGCAAGGATTGCAAGAACCTCACGGTCCTTGATCTGTGCGGTATCCCAGTGGGCGATGCGGCACTGGCCTACTTCAAGGATTGCAAAAACCTCGAACACCTTGATCTGCAGGAAACACCGATGAGCGATGCGGGGCTGGCCCGCTTCGCCGACTGGCCGAAGCTCGATTACGTGAACGTCAAGAACACGCAGGTCACCGAGGCCGGCGTGAAGAAGCTCTCGGCCGCGTTGCCGGGGTGCAAGATCGAATGGGACGGCGGCGTGATCGAGCCGCGACCCACTGACTCCGACCGCCACGCCGCCGAGTATGTGCTGTCGATCGGCGGCAACATCAGTATCAAAGAGAACGGCCAGGAACGAGTAATCAACATTGCCGCCGACCTGCCCCGCGCGCCGTTTGAACTCACAGACGCTCTCTTGCACCATAATCCGAAAGTGAGCGATGAGGGGCTGGCTCAGTTCAAAGGTTGCAAGAACCTCACGATGCTTGAACTGCACAATACACAGGCGAGCGATGCGGGGGTGGCCAACTTCAAGGAGTGCAAGAACCTCACAGTCCTTAATCTGGGCAATGCACCGGTGAGCGATGTGGGGCTGGCCTACTTCAAGGGTTGCAACAACCTCGCGCACCTTGATCTGAGCGGAACAAAGGTGACCGATGCGGGGCTGGCCCACTTCAAGGATTGCAAGAACCTCACGGGGCTTTTGCTCAACTACACACCCGTGAGCGACGCGGGGCTGGCCCACTTCAAGGATTGCAAGAACATCGAACTCCTTCATTTGGTGAATTCAAAGGTGAGCGATGCGGGGCTGGCTCACTTTAAGAATTGCAAGAACCTCACACACCTTTATCTGACCGGGACTTCGGTGAGTGATGCGGGACTGGCCATCTTCAAGGATTGCAAGAACCTCACGGGGCTTGGTCTTCACGGGACTTCGGTGAGCGATGCGGGGTTGGCACACTTTCAGGATTGCAAGAGTCTCACGAGCATCGATCTGTACGGCACAAAAGTGGGCGATGCGGGACTCACCAACTTCAAGGATTGCAAGAAGCTCACGGAGCTTATTCTGGCCGGCACTCAGGTGAGCGATGCTGGTCTGGCCCAACTCAAGGAGTGCAGGAGCCTCGCGATCCTTGGTTTGAACAATACACATGTGAGTGATGCTTGGCTGGCCGATCCGAAAAACCTATGGAGTTTGACAGAGTTGATGCTGGTCAACACACGCATTTCTCTCCGCGGCCACGGGCAGCTCAAGACGGCCCTGCCGAATTGTGTGATCACCTGGTCCGAGCCGAATCGCAGCGTGGCGGAAAGCGTGCTGGCTCTGGGTGGAACCGTCGAGATCGGCTCGCTCGACAAGCCGGAGTCGCGCCCCGTCCAGGTCGCGGCCGACTTGCCCGGCGACTACTTCCAGGTCCGCCGCGTCTCACTCGCCGGTGTCACCAAACCGCTGGATCCCCTGCGGCCGCTGTTGGCCTTGCTGACGTTCCCGCAGTTCGACCGGCTGGAGAGCATCGACCTGTCGGGCAGCACCGGGCTGGACTACAGCTTCCTGGTCCCCATCCACGGCTTGCGGGAACTGACCCTCGCCAACGCGGGACTCAACGACGCCTCGCTGGC
>CAYSHJ010000495.1:0-2185 GCA_964430385.1 uncultured Planctomycetaceae bacterium | reverse complement strand
ACGGTGTCCCTCAAGCTCCAGCTTGTGCAGCAGAAGTGACGTCACGGCGGCCACGGATTCAGCGAGTCGCCGGCGCCAGAGGCTTGCTCCCAAATCCTGGTCATCCCGCATGCGCCTCATGGCACGTCGTGGAACAAGTGGAAGTGATCCCAGACTTGGTATCATAAGGCCGCTGATCGTCTTGTTGCCGTTGATAAATTGTCGCCGCAAATCGAACATCATGAGGAGAACCAGAGGCCCGAACAGCCCGAAAACCCCCGCCCCCGCAGTGAGTGGTAGACGCCGCTGGGATTCGCCAACCTGGGGAGTCGCCGCGGGACCCAGGATCGTGATACGCGAGTTTGATTTCAATTCGATTTTCGTGCGTTCGAGTTCATCTGCCACACGTGCCCCAACTTTGTCAAGTCGTTCCACTTCTGTCCGCAACATGTCCACGTCGGTCGAGGATCGTCCAAATTTCTTACCCTCCACCTCGTGGAGCTTGAGTTCTTCCTGCAATCGACGCTCCTGCGCCTGCAGGATCTCAATTTGACGCGGCAAGTCCTGGCGCCGCACGTCACTTATTCGTCCGTCGCCGGCTTGCGATCTAAGCTGCCGCTCTTGCAGGCGGAGTGTTCTTTCCGCAACGTTCTGTTGGGATTCCTGCAGTTGTTCTCGATATTTTTCGATGTGTGGAGTGGCGGTCGCTGGATCGAGTCGCTTTTTTGCCTGTCGAATCAGGTTGGACAGTCGCTCGATCTCCCGAAGATATCGTGAACCGATCGGATCTGATTCGACCAACTGCTCCAACCTCCAATCGGTGACCTCGACGGGCGCTCCACTTGCATGGCCCGATTCCCTGGACTTGTCTGCGGACGTTTCATCGCCTGGGGGGCGTTGTTGACCTTCAGTGACAGCGGGTGAACTCCGGCCTGATTCAGCCGGATCCAATTTGGGTTGTGTCAGCACCTGGTCTCCGGTGGCATGGGGGAGTTCCTGAGGTTGGGCCTGCGTCCGCAACTGTAAATCACCTTCCGCCCGCATCAGATCGAACTGGACCTTCGTGAGTTCCGTCCGAATCAGGCTGAACTGTTGCACCGCCGCCTGCTGTGCCAGGTTCAGTGTCGATGAATCGCCGGTTCCCAACAGTTCGACGAGATTCCGAAGTTCCGCCCGCTTCGCGCGGGCCTTGTTCTCCGAATCGCTAAGAACTCGTTCCAGATTATCAACACGCTTGAGCCGTTCATTTTGTTCAGCCACAACCACATCGTCATAATAAGTATTAACCACGGCATCGACCAGTTTTTGGGAGACGCTGGCGTCTGTCGAAGCCAGTGAGACTTGCATAATCTCCGCATTGTCCGGAAAAGTGATTTCTAGTTCGGTTTGCAGCCATTTGATCGGGTCGCTCTGACTCTGGATGATCTGTAAATTGCTGACCCCATTCTTCTTCAACGCGCTGTTCAGCAATGATGGAACGAGAAGCAACTGCCGTTGAGTATTCTTGAAACTCTTGAAATCCAGGGCTCCCTTTCCGCCGTGTTGGTCCGCAGTTTCAAACAGCAACGGCACGTTCTGCGAAGAAATCCGCACCAATGACGACGCCTTGTACAGGGGCTGATTCAGCCACCACATGACTGCGGCCAGAGGGCACGCAGCGAGGATCCCCAGGGTCGCGCCCAGCAACCAGTTTCTTCGGAACGCATGCAGGAGAGCCGAGGCATTCAGCTCCGGTGAATTCGACAGCCCCTGTCGTGCCCTGTCGTCCACTTCGTACGGGCGCAAGATCAGTGCCGGCGAAGGTGGGTTGCAAGTGACTTCGCTTCGAGCCAGGCTGGTTGTCTTCATAAAATCTTCTTTCTCGCTCAAAACTTCGTTCTCGTTTAAAATCGTACTCGTGTAAAAAACGTCCTCAATTGGCCACCAGGCTGTCCGAAAAAATGATTTGCTGCAACTCGCCTAAGGGGCTAGCCTTGGATGCCACGGTCACGGCTTGGCGTGGCCGTGCAATTGTCGTCGCGAAGATACCGCCAAGCAATGCCTTAGGTGCGGAACCTGAAAACAAGCGGTTAACTTTCCGGATGGACACTCAGTGCCGATTTGTCGGTCGGCAGCCGAGTTTCACGCGCTGCAGCCAGCGGCTGGCGAGTTTGTCCGTTGAGGAAGTCTTTCCGGCCTCGATCCGAGTCGCGGAGCGACTCGCCTA
>CAYSHJ010000494.1:0-8096 GCA_964430385.1 uncultured Planctomycetaceae bacterium | reverse complement strand
ACGGCATTGCCGCCTCCAGCCGCAGCGTGTCGCGACATCCCAACCCACACGGCATCAACCCTGCCGAGCGGCCGCGCTCGATCAGTTCTTCCCACAACCGTTCTGCATGCGCGGCCGGCAGCATCACTTCCAAGCCATCTTCGCCCGTGTAGCCCGTCCGGCTGACGATGCTCGGAACGCCGAGCACATTCGTCTCGCACGCGAAGTAATAGCGCATGGCGGCGGCATCGGCCTGAGCCAATGGCGCGAATAATCCCACCGACTTCGGCCCCTGCAACGCCAGCATGAACCAGTCGAGCGTCAGGTCTTCGACACGCACATCGAACCCGTCCCGGTGCCGCTCGATCCAGTCCACGATCTTCAGCCGATTCGAGGCGTTGACCACGAGCAGGTGAAACGATTCGAAGCGATAGACCAGAACATCGTCGAGTACGCCGCCCGCTTCGTTTGTGACGAGCGCGTATCGCACTTGTCCCAGCTTCATCGAGGCCACGTCGTTCGTGACGAGATGGTCGAGAAACCGCACCTGATCCGGTCCGGTGAACCTCAACCGTCCCATGTGAGCAATGTCGAACAGCCCCGCCGCGCGGCGCACGGCGTGATGCTCATCCATGATCGAGCTGTATTGCACCGGCATGTGCCACCCGCCGAACTCGACCATCCGCCCACCGTGAGCGGCATGCCAGTCGTGCAGCGGAGTTTGAAGCAGAGCAGAGATCATGGGGTCTCTTTCAGTTTGTAGTCCCGCCTTCAGGCGGAACCCTTGACGGGACTCACGTTGATGTGCGCCAAAAACCCCCTGAAGGTGGTACTACGAACATCATTCACTGGCCAACGTCTTCAGCTCAGGCAATCGCCACTTCGCTTCCTCGGCCGCCATCTCGTCTTGGCCGTCTTGAACGAATAGCTCCCAAAACTGAATCGCCGTCGCGAAGACCCAGTCCAGACGAGTTGGCTCGCGCACGGTAACTTCTCCTTGATCGCCGGCTTCATCGATTGCGCGAACCGGCATCGGCGTGAAACGGCCTCTCGCGCGGACGCTGTCAGCTTCCGCCACGAGTTCCACGGGAGGCAACGTAACCGCGCGGCTTCACAGACGAAAGCGATTCACCTCGACAGGCAATGTCACGTTCACGAGGCTCGCGGCTACACTTCGTGATGACGTTGTTTCCGAGAAGCGGTTTCAAAACGGACGTCGGTCAGACCTTCCAGGCTGACCCGATCCGGAAACGACGTGGTTTGAAGCGTTCGAGTCAGGCTAGAAAGCCTGATTTACGGGTTTCGAAGCAGCGCCGAGGAGCCAACCTCCGTGAGACCAACCATCGTTCTTCGCGCGTGGCTACTGTGGCTTGGCGCGATCGGTGTCGCGTCACCGTCGTTCGCACGCGACCTGCTCACGTTCGAAGCAGCATCTTCCGCGGAACAACTTGCTCCGCTGGGTATAGCCGAACTGGATTATTGGACTCCGGAGTCGGCGACGTCCGAAAGTGATTCGCGACCTCAAGGGCGCGCAGTTCGCATGTCGGGACTTGTTGGTTGCGGCTTCATCACGAAGACCGATCCAGCTCGCGTTGATTGGCGAAAGATCGAGTCCTTGTCCGTGTGGGTGCATCGCACGGCCGACGAAGCGAAGCGGCATCCCACCGTGGCGTTGGACTGCCGGTTGCTCGAAGCGGATCGGCAAACGCACTTCACGCGCAAGGTCGAACTATCGCACGTCGGCTGGCAACAGGTGCTGCTGCCGCTGGATTGGTTTCGCTGGGGCGACAGCCGTGTCCCGCGCTGGGACCAGGTTCGCTGGATCGCGTTCGTGCTGCGCGATCCCGCAACGATCACACTCGACACTTTGTCGGCGTCTTCGAGGGAGACGCCGCGCGAGGACTTCCCGACGTCGAGCTTGATTGGCCCGCTCGCGTTCACGTCGAGCAACGACGCCACCGAGACACCCCAGCCACGATCGCTGGAAACTCGCGATGTCGAGTTGCTCACGAACGCGACATCGCTCGACTTGGAGCAACTCGCCGGGCACCTTGGCTCCGTTGTGAAGGAGGTGCGACGTGAACTGCCGTTCTTGCCTGAGTCGCCACGCGCACCGTTGCTGATCGTCTTCCAAACGCGCGACGAGTATCGGCGGTTCGTCCCGCGTTTCGCTCGCCAATTGAGCGGCCGGCTAGACGCGCCCGACTCAGACGGCTTCACGGTTCAAGGGGTTAGCGTGTCATTCTGGGACGACCGGCACCGCACCCTGCGTCCGGTTTACACGCACGAGTTCCTGCACGGTTACCTATGCCGGACCTCGAGACTACAGCTACACGGAGACTGGCTGCACGAAGGCTTGGCGACCTACTTCCAGCTCAGATTTCATCCGCAAGAGGAGCTCAAGGAACTCGTCGTCAAGGGACTCGACTCGCCCGAGCGACGTCTGCCGTTGAAGACACTCTGCAACGGCCAGCGCGTGCCGCTCGACCGTTATTGGCAAGCCGCGACACTGTGCCAAATGCTATTGAGCGACAAGCGTTACTCGTCCCGTTTGCCCGTGCTGTTCGAGCGTCTGCGAGACGCGAAGACCACCGACCTCGCACCGCACTTGGAACCGGTGTGGCAGACGAACTGGGACGACCTCACGGCCGCATGGCGAACGTTCTGCGAGATGAATTGAACGCGTAACGAATCAAGAAGGCATGACGGCCGCACCGCCCACGCTCTGACGGCCATTCGCCTTGCCATCCTCAAGGCACCCGCAAACTCCAACCATCCGTCGACTAATTCTGTCGCGAGCACGCCTTTAAATCCAACGTATTTCTGAACCGACTTCGCATCTTCAAAGATCAGCCAGCCGTGCAATTCTGTAATCGTTGCTTGACGAAGCGGAAATAGCGATTATAGGGGATGGGGGAAATATCGAGTTTTGTCGATGCAATTATTCGGTCTCTGACGAAAGGGTTGGCTAATGAAGTCCCTCCAGGAAATGGCGCAAATTCTCAACCGTTTGATCGGGTCGCGGTCTTTGGCTCGCCGAGGAGTTCGTGGTCGCCGCCACTGGGCCGCCGAGGCTTTGGAAGTGCGGACGTTGCTGACGATGCCGTTGTATGTCCTGCAAACCGGCAGCGACAATCCGATGAATGGCCTGGCGAGTGGGACAGATTTTTTGGAGTCGCATCCAGTGCTTGTGAACCTCGATGCAGATCACGATTTGGATCTGGTTGTGGGCCGCGGCGACGGCATCTCGTATTTTGAAAACACCGACACCGTCTTGGCTCCGACTTTCACGGAGCGCACTGGCGCCCTGAACCCGTTCACAGGTTTGGGCGCTGGCGTCACCCCCGCGCCGGCTCTCGCCGATTGGGACGCTGACGGGGATTTGGATTTGCTCTTGGCGACGTTCGCCGGATTAACGGCGTTTAAGAACATGTCCTACGAGAACTGGGGCTCCGCCATGTTTCCTAGTTTTGCGCCGCTGGTGGGGCTGGACAATCCTTTCGCTGGTATTTCCACCGCTGTCACATTCACTCCGGTTCCCGCGTTCGCGGACATGGATGGCGATGGCGATCTGGACCTCGTTGTGAGTCGGTCGTCGTCTCGCATGGCGTACTACAAAAACATCGGCACCTCCACGTTGCCGTCCTACGATTCGGGCGTGGAGGGAGACCCATTCTCCTCGGTAACGCTGGGATCCCTCGGCTCACCGGCGTTGGGAAACGTGGATGGGGACCGGGATGTGGATCTCGTCACCGGGTCATTTCCCGGCGGATTGAAGTTCTTTGAGAACACCGGGACCAAGTTCCAAGCGAACCTGACAAACGTGACCGGCGTGTTCAATGACCAGTTGAATGCACTTGCGACGCGGTTCGCGCCCGCATTGGGGGATTTGGACGGGGACGGAGATCAAGACCTGTTGCTCGCGACACAAGATGTATTGTTACCGAATGGTCCACTCGTAGGAGTGTTTCGGTATTACAAGGCGGTCGCGAACGTGGCGCCGCAGAACACCGTGCCTGGTGTTCAGCTCGCGAAGGAAGACATCGCGATTGTTTTTTCGGACGCGAACCGCAACGCGCTTTCGGTGGCGGACCCGAACGCGAATGACAGCGACTTGCAGGTCACGCTTTCGGCCGATCACGGGACGCTAACGCTGGCGACGACGCACGGGCTGGACTTCGAGTTGCCGGGCGACGGCGTCAACGACGCGACGATGACCGTCCGCGGCACTCTGGTGGAAATCAATGCCGCTCTCAATGGGCTGATATTCTTGCCGGCGGTCGATTTTTATGGCTCCGCGAACCTGACAATCGCCACCAATGATTTGGGGCAACCGGGTGGCGGAGGCGAATTGAGCGACACCGACTTGGTGCCGATCTTGGTGCTCTCCGTGGCAACGCAAGTGGAACAATTGCAGGGGCAAATCGACTTTCTCGTGATATTCACCGGCCTGAATCAAGGTGCCGCCAATGCCTTGCTGCACTTGTTGAACCTCACGGGACAACCGGCCGTCGACGCGATCCGAATCAAAGTCTTCATGTTGGTGGTTCGCGTGTTTGGTCGCGCAGGCACCTTCACCGACGAAGGGACGGATCTCTTCTTGCTCGAACTTGCTCAGGACATCCTGACAGGCATCACCACCCGCGCGGATTGAGCCGTCTGGCGCGTGAACGTCGCCGCCTTGTTGGCGAGCGGAGGGCGTCAACCCTTCGAGTCGGCTGCGCTTGTGTCAATTTTAGGACTCGGAGGGCTGACGCCCTCCGCTCGCCTGAGACGCGGAGCGCGAGGTCGTTTCTCAGCCGCTGAACCTGAGTTTTTCGCGCGACGATTTGACAGCCTGCGATGCTGACCTACGCTTTCTCTGCTTGAACGGATTGACGCGACGCCACCCCCCACGTCGCGACTCCAAGAACTGACGGAGCTTGATTTTCGGATTGCTGCGGCTCGTGTGGAGCCGTCACACCGACGACATCTGATGTTGCTCGAAGATGACTTCTTCGGGCCCAAAAGGGGGACAGCATGAAACTGCTTCGCACGTTGTCGGGGTTCCTACGCGGTTCGGAACGGCAAAAAGGTTCTCGCGGCGAACGACGAGCTTCGCGGCCCGCGGTCGAGACGTTGGAGAAACGGATTCTCCTGTACGCGACTTCCGGCAACGCTTGGCCCAACAGCGAGCTGATCACCATCAGCTTCGTGCCCGATGGCGCCGATTTGGGTGGTGCGACCAGCAACCTGCAAAGCACGTTCAACACGAAATTCGGCTCGGCGGCGGTTTGGCAGAGTCATATTTTGAAGGCGGCTCAGTTCTGGGCGCAGCAGACGAACATTAATTTCGCCGTCGTGAGCGACAACGGCTACTCCGCCGGTGCGGGCGAATACCAACAAGGCGATCCGGGATTCGGCGACATCCGCATCGGCGGGTTCAACTTTGGCTCGAGCGCTTTGGCTCAGGCCTATCTGCCGCCGCCGATCAACAATTATTCGATCGCTGGCGACATCCAATTCAACACCGGAACCACATTCAATGTCGGCAGCACCTACGACCTGTTCACGGTCGCGATGCACGAGTTCGGCCATGCTCTGGGGATGTATCATTCGACGACGGCGACCGCTTGCCTGTATCCGACGTACAACGGAGTGGATTCCGCGCTGAACGCGGACGACATCGCCGGCATCCGGGCCGTTTATAGCGCCGGGGCCGCGCGATCCGCCGATGCGCAGGAAGCCAACAACTCCACGGCCGCAGCCAAAATCGTCACGATCGACACCACGACCAAGACCGCCGTGGTCAACGCCCTGAATCTGACGACCAACACCGATCTCGACTACTTCAAGTTCGTGGTTCCGGCCGGAAGCAGTGCGACGTTGAAGGCGAAAGTTGTCAGTAAGGGGCTCAGCCTGCTGAATCCGAAAATTGAAATCCTCGATAGCGCTGGCATCGTCAAGGCGACCGCGACAGCGGCGTCCACCGCCTACGGCACGACGCTCACCGCCACATTCAACGGGATCGCCGCAGGGCAGACCTACTACGCGAAAGTGTCGAGCGCCAATTCAGTCGCGGCGTTCAAGACCGGACGATACGCACTGGTGCTCAACATGGGTACTGGGGCCGATCCGGCCGTGACGTACTCCAACACGCAGTTGGCCAACGGTGATCCGATCACGTCCGGCGGCGGCATCGCCATTGCGATGGGAACTGAGACGTTGGCGAATCTCGCTTCCTCGACCACCCAGCAGACCAGCGACCGCGCGGTCGCCATATCGGATTCGGGGATTTCCGTGGCCACTTGGGCCACCCTTAATCAAGACGGTAGTGGCTGGAACGTCTACGCCCGGCGTTTCCTGAACGGGAGTCCGTCGGGCGACGAGTTCTTGGTCAACACGACTACGATTGGCGATCAGCTCGAACCCACGGTGGCGATGGACGCAGGCGGAAACTTCACGATCAGTTGGACCAGCGTCGGTCAGGACGGCAGCGGTACCGGAATTTTCGCGCGAAGTTACAGCGTCACCGGAGTTCCTTTGAGCGGTGAATTTCAAGTCAACTCAACGTCCAGTGGCGACCAAACGGCTCCCGCGGTGGCGAGAGATGCTGTGGGCAACACGGTCATCACTTGGACCAGCGCCGGCCAAGACGGCAGCGGTTCAGGAGTTTATGCGCGGGCCTACAACTCGTCGGGCGTGTCACTTGGCGACGAGTTCCTCGTCCACGTCGTCACCGCCGGGGATCAGTCTGACTCGGCCGTCGCCATCCACCAAGTCAGCGGCGACTTTGTCGTCACCTGGGCCAGCGTCGGGCAAGATGGCAGCGGCTCAGGAATCTACGCGCGGCGATTCAACGGCCTACTAGGACCGCTCGTGAATCCCGTTGGCAATGAGTTCCGAGTCAACACCACGACCGCCAACGATCAGACCGATCCGGCCATCGGCCTGCATCCGCTCACGGGAGATTTTCTCGTCACGTGGACCAGCGTCGGAAACGGGACCACGGGCGCGGACATCTATGCCCAGCGCTACCTCTCGTCGGGGTTGGCACTCGGGACGGAGATTCGCGTCAACACTTCCACGACGGGCGACCAAACGGATTCTTCGGTCGCGGTGGACGCCGGTGGCGACGCGTACGTGATCTGGACGAACGCCGGAGTCACTAGCTCGGGCCTGCAAGTGTTCGCGCAACAACTCAACAAGCTTGGCCAAAAGAAAGAAGGGGAGTTGACGGTCAACACGACGGCCGCCGGCGATCAGAAGAACGCTTCCGTGGCGATCAACATGCTGGGCCAAGCGATCGTGGTTTGGAGCGGCAACGGAACCGCCGACGCTAATGGCGTCTACTTTCAACGGTATCGCACCGACCTGCATCCGTTCGAACCGAAGGGACATGACCACGATTACGGAGTGGACCATGACGATCTTTCCGTCACGGACGTGCCACAGGGCCGACAGGATCTTGGCCAGCGCCACGGCTTGAATCCAGGCAGCGGGGCGGCAGTGGATCGACTGGGAGACCGTTTCGATGTGCGACACCGATCCCACCAAGCGGAATCGCGATCAACCACCGTGTTGTCGGAGCCTGTCAGTTCCAGCCGTCGCCATGCGGGATTGACTGACCTTGCTGAGTTACCAGCAGCGATCGACGACCTCTTTGGCAGCGAGGCTTGGCTCAACGGGCGTTACTACCGCAGCCGCTAACCAGGAATCCGACACGAGCCTGACGCGCCAGGTTTGATGTTGCCCTGTTTGTCAGCCCCGGCAGGGGCGAAAGGTAATAGCCCACGGCGTAAGCCGTGGGTTTGCGACCACACGAATCCGCAGAGCCCCGGAGGGGCGACAGAGTTTTTGACATCAATTCTTTCGCCCCTCCGGGGCTTTGGTCATTTCGTATGGCTCAAATCCCAGGGCTTTCGCCCTGGGCTACTATCTTCCGCCCCTCGCGGGGCTAAAAAGCGCAACCTCATAACTTGCGCGTCGGGTTAGTGTGGAGCCGATGAATCATCCGGGCTAAGCGACGGTGCTGTCCGCCGCGGCGGATTGATCCTTTTGTCCTTTCAGATTTCGTGCTTGTTTCGGATTTCGACATTCGGATTTGCGGCGTCGCCGCGCTATATGTTCGTCCCTAC
>CAYSHJ010000493.1:0-3473 GCA_964430385.1 uncultured Planctomycetaceae bacterium | reverse complement strand
TGGCTCCGCCACGAACACACCGGGCCGCGTCGTGAGTGGAGCTTCTGAGGTGAACACGCTGGCACTCGTGACCGCCGATCGGATCGTCGGCGAGTCGTGACGCTCTGCGTCGCTCACGCCGTCGGGCATGTGTCGTGCGGGCACACGTCGCGGCCGATGCCTGCGACGTGGTGCCCCTCTTCGTGTGGCAAGTTCTCGGCTTTCCCAAGCCGAATCGTCGGTCGAACTCTGTTCGCCGGAATTCCGCCGGAGCCGGCGACATTCAGGCGACGAATTGGCGATCATGCGGCGGCGCTTGAGCGGCTCTCTGCCGCTCCTCGCTTTCTCCTGAGTGGCCTGTCTTCCGGCCCGCTCCGCCGGGCCGGTCTGCTGTCGTTCAAAGATTCTTAAAAGCAGTTCGTCCGCCTTGCTTATCCAAATCCCGACAACCGGCGCAGGGACCATTCAATCGCAAGCAGTCCGATGATGACGAACCACAACACCGGGCTATCCCATATGGGTTGGCGGGTGATCAAGGCGTCCCCGGCGGTGACGGGCATCTGCAGCAGTGATGAGACAAGTTCCTGCGGAGCGCGATAGACCATTCCGTCCGTGGATTGGGCGAGCTGTTCGAGGACTTCGTGTTTGGCTCGTGGCTGCAGGAGTTCATGCACGTCGGGCAGGATTTGCACTTTGGTGCTCGCGCGGGCGACCTCTTGACCTTGATGCGAGGCGATGACTTCAATCTCGCGTGATGGCACGATGGCCGACGTCCCTCCTGAGAGATCTGACATGGCCATTAACGACTGCGAGTCCATCTCGCCGAAATAGTCCTTGCCGGATGTCGACGGGGCGAGTGGCGTCGAGATCATCGGCGCTGATGTTGTGGTTGTGGTCGCCACCTTCACGTTCGCGACGAGTTCGTAATCAATTGTCTCTTGGAGTTGCTCGTTAAAGGCGTGCGCGGTGATGGCGATCGGTTGCCCCGCGCGATACATGACTCGGTCAGTTTCGATTTGCAGTCGCTTGTTGCCGGCCGTCGAGTTTTCGGAGAGCCAGCGGACGGCATTTCGCCAGAAGCGGCGGAAGTAGCGGTTGTCGGCTTCGCCCCACTGCGATTCGAAAAAGCGGCCCCAGTCGGCAGTCGTGTCGGGCGCGAAGGCGAAGGTGCGTCCGCGTCCGTAAGTTTGGCAGGCAAAGATCGGCATGATGCCCGCTTGCGGAATCGGCGTGGCGGACACCGCCAGCACCGTCGCGGCGGGCTTGAGCCGCTGCATGAAATTCGTGCCGAGAAACACAGGCATCGCCGCGAGCACTCGGCGGTTCTGTTCCGGATCCTCGACGATTCGCCAGATCGGATGCGACTGCGCATCGTCGGGAATCTTCACGTTGAATTGGTGATAGAGCCAACCGCGCCCAACCACACCTCCCGTCATGTCCACGGGAATGAGCTGGTCCCAAACGGTTTGATCCCAACCACCAGCGCCAAAGCTGGTGATGCCTCCGACCATCATGAAACCGCCGCCGCGCTTCGACACCAATTCGACCGTCCATTCGAGTTGCTCGCGCGTGAAGGCTCCGATGGAGATGTCGCTGCAGATGACGCAGTCGTAATGCAGCAGTTCTTCGCGGGTCGCCGGGAAGCCGCGGAGGGAGTCATTCACTCGCTGCAGCCTTTGTCGTTGCACATATTGTTGGTCAGCAACCAACGAGAGGCATTCGATGTCCTTGTCCTCCTGCAAGGCGTTGTGGACCCAGTGGTACTCGTTGCCGCCAGTCCCCTCCATGTAGATCACTCGGAGCTTCCGCGGCGTCTTGCAGAGTTGAAACGGCACTCGGTTGTTTTGTTCGGTGACTTCCCCGACGAGCGGCGGCGCTTCGAGCAGCAGCTCACCGTATTCGGGATTGGCCTCGACGATCATTTCAAACGGCTGCGGCTTGTCGCTCAGCGTCACCGGCAGAGTCGCCAGCGGCGGCACCTGAGGACGGTCGGCGACGCGCACTTGCAGAACCAGCCGCTCACCCTCAAAGCCAGTCGCGCGCAGCACGCCGCGAATCGGAGCTTTCGCCCCCGCATCGACGCGCGGCGGCACGACCAGTTCGTCGATCGCCACGTCGCCGCGAATCTGCGTGCTGCCGACCGGGAACACGTGGATCGGAATTTTCAGACTGCGATATCCCTGCGCCACTTCGGCCAGCCGATCCGCGTCATCGGCCGCTCCGTCGGAGAAGACGACCACGGCACGAGGCAGTTCTCGCGAGAATCGCGACGGCAACTGTTCGAGCGCGTCGGACAATCGAGTCGCATCCTCATTCGGCGCGAGCTGCGAGAAATCGGCGGCGGATGACAACTGCTGGCCGAATCGAAAGAGCTGTACTCGCGGACGATTCGTGTGCCGCTGCAACTGCGAGTCCACTTCCTGAATCGCCTGCTGCGCGACCAGCGAGCGACTCTGCGGCTGTTCCAGAGCCATGCTGCGAGAGGAGTCCACGAGGAACAGCACCTGCGCCGGTTGGTCCGGCAAGCGATGCTCACGACGTCGCACCGGATTGAGCAACACCATCAGCAGGAGCAGCAACACAACCAATCGGGGCACGAAGAGCGACCAACTGCGAAGTCGATCCGAGATCGCCGTCCAGCGCGCGATCAAGATCAGAGCCGCTATACCGGTGGCCACCGCGAAAGACAGCCAGCCGGAATAGGGACTCGACCACTCCAACATCGCACTACCTTCTCTGCTAGACGCTGTCTCAAAACGCCGTAGCCTGACTCACCGAGTCGGATATTTTGTCGGAAAGCTCCCGACTCGGTGAGTCAGGCTACTTTTTGAAATGGCCTCTACCGCAAGTCGTCCGACAGCGCTCGATAGTACTTTTCGACGAGTTCCTTGTACGCAGGCGGCACAGGCTGGTCCGTGTCCATCAATGCTCCGGCGAGGATTGCCTCTTGAATCTTCGTTTGCAGCGCCTTGGACACCTCGCGGATCCCGTTGAAGTCTCCCAGTTCCAGCCACGAATAGAAGCCTTCTGGCGGTGGTTGCCCACCTTCCACAAAGGGTGTCGGTTTGAGCTGCGAATTCGGCTTCGGCGGCGCTTTGCCCGTGCTCGTTCCGGGCTTCTCTTTTGAGGACTCCGCGGACTGACCGTCCTGTGTCTGTGGTCCTTCGCGCAATTGGCGGAGCTTTTCGGCGAGACGTTGATCGCCGGCAGCCAGCGCATCGAGCCGTTTCTCTAAATCATTCCACTTCTGTTCGGCGGACAAGGCTTTTTGGCCTGGCACGTGAGCTCGCTTCGCCTGTTCGATCAGTTGCGCCAACTGCTCTTCCAGCGCGATCAACTCCTTGAGTTCCGGCTGCGCGTACTCGCTACGAGCGACCGTCAACGAGCGGCTCAGTTCACTCAAACGGTCGCGTGCCTGAGTCACGCCGCGTCCCGCTTCGGATTTCCGATCGGCCTGCAAGTCGTCGGCTGCTTGCCTCATTCCGGCGGCGATC
>CAYSHJ010000492.1:0-7430 GCA_964430385.1 uncultured Planctomycetaceae bacterium | reverse complement strand
CGTTTTCATTTGCTGCGCCGGCTGTGAGGGCAAACTCAAACGCAACCCCGACACGTATCTGAAGAAACTCGGGATTGCGTCAAAGCCCTCATCGGAATGATTTACCATGCACACCAACCCGACGCGCGAGCGAGGGGAATTACACGCAAACGGAGGCCGTCCACGTGACGCCCTCGCTGACGCGTCGGGTTGGTGTGCGGAGCGTCGCCCCCCATGATCAACCGCATCATCGAGTTCTCCGTTCGACAGCGAGGTCTCGTCATCGTGGCGGGAATCGTGTTAGCCGTGTGGGGCGTCATCGCGGTCTCGCAAACGCCAATCGATGCCGTGCCGGACTTGTCGGAGAACCAGGTTCTTGTCTACACGGAATGGCCGGGGCACGGGCCGCAAGCGATCGAAGATCAAATCACGCATCCGCTGTCGTTGCAGCTTCAGGGGATTGAAGGCGTTCGTAGCGTGCGCGCGGCGAGCGAAGTCGACTTCTCGCTGCTGCATTTGATCTTTGAAGATCGGGTCGGCTTCGAGGCGGCTCGAGCGCGGGTGCAGTCTCGGCTGGCCTCCGCTCGCGATCTGCCGGACGGAGTCAGTCCGCGACTGGCTCCTGAAGCGATCCCGACGGGACAGATCTTTTGGTACACAGTCGAAGGGACCGGTTACGACCTGGCTGAACTGCGGTCGATCCAAGACAGCTTTGTGCGACCGCAATTGGAAGCCGTGCCGGGGGTCGCCGAGGTCGCCAGCGTCGGAGGTCATGTCGCCGAGTATCACGTGCGGCTTGATCCGCAACGCTTGATCGAATCCGGCCTAACGTTGCGAGACGTGCAAGACACGCTCGCGCGAGCGAACCGCTCTGTCGGTGGCGGCGTGATTCACAAAGACAACGCCGAATACATCGTCGACGCTCCGGGTGCGCTCGCCATATCACCTCACCCTCGGGGAGAGGGGGCCGTTTCGTCGCAACTCGAATCGCTCATCATCTCGACACGCGATGGCCGCAGCGTGCGACTTGGCGACGTCGCGTCGGTCGAACTCGGCACGCGGTCGCGACGTGGCTCGTTCGAGAAAGATGGCAACGAGGTCACGGGCGGAGTGGTCTTGATTCGTTTCGGGCACAATCCACTCGAAGTCACGCGGCGGATCAAAGTGAAGCTCCGCGACATCGAACCCGGCCTGCCGACCGGTGTGCGAGTCGTCTCGTGTTACGACCGCACGCCGCTCATCGAAGGAGCGGTCGCGACGGTCACGGGCACGCTGATCGAAGCGATCCTCACCGCAACGGTCGCGGTCATGCTAGTGCTGCTGCATTGGCGGACGTCGTTCGTGATCGCCGTAACGCTGCCACTCGCGACGTTGTCGTCGTTCGTGATGATGTGGCTGCTGAGACGATTGGGAATCGCGGACATCCAGACCAACATCATGTCGCTGGCGGGGATCGCGATTTCGATCGGCGTGCTGGTCGATTCGTCGATTGTCATGGCCGAGAACGTGCTGCACCGGCTGCACGACGAATTCGGCGATCGGCCCGTGCGAGGCGACATCCGGCACATCGTGTTGCCCGCGTGCCAGATGGTCGGCCGGCCGATTTTTTTCTCGGTGCTGATCATGTTGGTTTCATTCCTGCCGGTGTTCTCGCTGAGCGGGCTGGACGGAAAGATGTTTCGCCCGCTGGCGTTCACGAAGACGTTCGCGCTGCTCGCTGTCGCCGTGTTGGCCATCACGCTCGTGCCCGCGCTCTGCACGGTCCTCTTGAAGGGCCGTGTGCCGGCCGAGTCCGAAAGCTGGCTAGTCCGCTCGGTGCGCGACGTGTATCGGCCGGTGCTCGAATATCTGCTGGATCACCCCGCCGCGCTGGGGTGGGTGATGAGCGTGACGTTTATCCTCGGCGTGACGCCGCTGGGAATGCGCTGGCTGTTGCTGGCCGTCGTCGGCGTCTCGCTGGTGGTGACGACCTGGTTGGCCGCGTCCAGCTTTTCGGCCATCGCGGCGTTCGCCAGCTTGCTGCTGATCGCGCTCACCGCCGAGCAGACGATGCGGCCGATCGGGACCGAGAACCGTTTTCCGCTCGACGAAGGCATGGTGATGGACATGCCCATCACTGTGCCGCGCGCTTCGATCACGCAGTCGACCGACGACCTGAAAGCTCGCGACATGGTTTTGTGTCGCTTCCCGGAAGTGGCGATGGTCGTCGGCAAAGCCGGGCGAGCCGAAACGGCGTTCGATCCCGCGCCGCTGGACATGATCGAAACGATGGTCGAATTCCGCCCGCGCGATCTCTGGCCGAAACGGAAGCTGCGTCGAGCGGATGCCGAACGGCACGCTCGCGACGTGCTGTCCGCGCTGACGAACGCCAACCACGAATGGGACGAATTGCCGACCCGGTCCACGCAACCATTGATTGAAGACTTACCGGCCGAGACGCAGGCCGGCTTGCTGAGCGACTCGGTCAACGCCGCGTTGTTCCGCCACGACGCGGTACTGCGGGAGTTCTGCCATCAACGGCATCAGGCATTTCAACGCCGCTTGGCGCGCGAGCTGTTCCAAGAATTGGTAACGCGCCTTTTGAAAGACCTCTCGGGGACAAAGCCAGCGGCGGGAGACGTCGCTGCGATCATGCAGTCGATGCCGAACGAACTCAATCTACGACTGGCCACGCAACCGGCGGAAAGCGATGTCGCGGAGATTCAGCGGCGCGTGCGAGCGGCGTCTCGCGACAGTCACCATCATGCTTCGCGCGAAGTGGACTTCGCGTGGCTGCGATCACGACACCGAACACACTGGCAAGCATATCTCGCCGAGTTGAATCATGAACTGCTCGACCGCGCGCCGCTGACCTTCACTCGGCTCATCGCGGAAGAACTTTTAGCTCGTTGTTCGATCATCGACGAGCGGCTGGTGAAGGTGATGCAACAATCCGAGCAAGCGCGAGTCGCGACTCCCAAGATCAAAGATTCCGCGAGCAAATCGGTTCCCGCCGAGCATCATCATGGGCTAGTCAAATACGGCCCGCTGCCGATCGTCGACCCGCATCCGGTGTTCGATCCGCTGTTGGCGGCGCTGAACAAGCAGCTTGCCGACCGAGTGATGCTGTGGCCGTGCGATCGCGAGGAACTGACAGGCTTCGGCGGCGAACTGGATCAAGCGTTGCAGATGCCTGGTTGGACAAACGTCTGGACCAAGCCGATTCAAAACCGCGTGGACATGCTCTCGACCGGCGTCAACAGCGAGGTCGGCGTGCGAATCCTTGGCCGCCAACTGGATGACGTCGTGCGCGCCTCCGAGGAAATCGCGGCCGTGTTGCGAGAACTCCCGGGCGCGGCCGATGTCATTGCCGATCCGGTGCGCGGCAAAGGTTATCTGCGCATTGAGCCGCGACTCGACCGCGCAGCCGAACGAGGAGTCAGCCTCGCGGATGTGCAAGATCTCATCGGTGTCGCGCTGGGTGGGCACGTCGCCACCGAGATTGTCTCTGGCCGACAACGACAGGCCGTGCGAATCTCGTTGGCCCGCGCGTGGACCGAGGATGAAACCACGCTGCGCGACATCCCGCTCCGCGACGGACTGCGACTGGGGGACGTCGCCGACATCCACGTCACGGAAGGTCCGGTCAGCATCCGCAGTGAGAACGGTTTCTTGCGGAACTACGTGCGGCTGAATGTTCGCGACCACAACGCTGCCGAGTTCGTCGCGTTGGCTCGCCGCGTCGTGGCCGAGCGAGTGCCGTTGCCGAACGGCGTGTTCGTCGAATGGACTGGACAGTACGAACACACGCTTCAAGCCACGCGCACGTTGTTGATCGTCACGCCGATCACGTTGCTGGTGATTTTGCTGCTGCTGTATCTGACGTATCACGATTGGCTCGACGCGCTTCTGATGTTGCTGGCGGTGCCGGGAGCACTCGTTGGCGGCGTGCTGTTTCAGTGGCTGTTCGGCTTTAAGTTTTCGGTCGCGGTGAGCGTCGGTTATATCGCTTGCTTTGGCATGGCTGCGGCCACCGGGATGATCATGCTTGTCTATCTGCGCGACGCCGTGGACCGCGCGGGCGGCTTGAACGCGCTCTCGCCGGCTCAACTTCGCGAAGCCGTGCTCAACGGAGCCGTGCAACGCTTGCGACCCAAGCTGCTCACCGAAGGGACGACGATTCTGGGCTTGGCTCCGATGCTGTGGGCGACGGGTACCGGCGCGGAAGTGATCCGCCCGATGGCCGCTCCGGTGCTGGGGGGCATTCTGATTGCCGATGAAATGATTGACTTATTTCTGCCCGTATTGTTTTATGCCGCCCGCCGCTGGCGACAGTCCCGTGGCGCGAGCGGCTCGACGGCGATTTCGGAACATCCCTTGATGTCTGCCGGCGAACCGACGACACCACGCTTTGACGAACCCACTCTCACGCGAGGCACCGTATGAATCTCGTCCGTTTGTTTCTGGCCGGCTTGCTGGTGTTGACGACATTCGGCTGCGGATCGCGCAGCCAATCTGAGTATGTCCCCGCATCGACTCAGGCTCGCTCGGCACTCGAAGCGGCCTTGAATGCCTGGAAGTCGGGCAAGCCGTATGAAACGGTCGCCGATCACAAGCCGCCCGTCCAAACCTTCGACGCGCGCTGGCAAGCCGGTGCGAAACTGGAAAGCTTTGAGATTTTGAAGGAACTCGACGAGCCTGACAAATCCGCGCCGAAAAAGTTTGTCGTGAAGGAACAACTCGCAGGCGGCAAGGCCGGTGAGGAGAGCACTTTTTATGTGCTCGGCAAAGACCCGCTGCATGTCTTTCGCGAAGTGGACTACTTTCAAGCCAGTGGCCTGCCCGGCCCGCCGGCCAAGTAGCCCTCACTCACCCGACTCAATACCGCGCCAAGTCGCCAGCTTGTTGTTTCAAGTTCAGCTTGCTGACGATTGATTCATCCGCGTCGTGATTTTGGGAGCGCGACATTGAGCACTTCGACTCGTTGGTCATCCAGCACCACTGCAAAATCGACGATCAACGGTTCGACCAGCATGATTCGCAACGGACCGGCACGCGACTCTCCTTGGCCAAGCGGATTGAGCCGCAGGCGAGCATCCACTTCATTGGCCGCAGCCGTGATTTCTTGTTTGAGTTGCGGCTGACTCATCCAAAGTTCAGCGAGCCGACGTTCGGCGTTGGGTGTCCAAACGACGGTGAACTTCATGACGCCTGCAAGTCCGTCAGAATATCCTGGAGGGGTCGGCCGCCAGTTTGTCCGCGCAGATTTTCGACTTCGGCGTCGGAAAGCGGAGACAGATCCCGTAGCGATCTGGCCGGATGAAAGTAGCCAATCAATCGCCCGTCGTGATCGCAGACCTCGACCGCTTCCTGGAATCCGGACAGACGCGATTCGATTTCTGGTTCGAGCACAATTCGTGTCATGATGAGAACCTCGTGGAGAAGATCTGCCCTAAGGTATCAGTCCGTGACCTCGAAAGAAACTGGTGTTGAAGCGAACTTCAATACCTTGCCAAGTCGCCAGCGTGTTGTTTTAGGTGCAGCGTGTTGACGATGTCTTGAGCGCCACTGACCATCATCCGCAGTTCGCTGCCGATGGCGATGAACCGCCAGCCTTCTTCGATGCGCTTCTGCACGTCGTCTGTCGATTGCACGTGCAGGCCGACGGGGGTGCCGACTTTTTTTCCGGTGGCGAGAACTCGTTGCAGCATGGCTTCAAGTTCGGCCGGCGATGGGTCGATGCCGTCGGGGCCGCGCATTTGAGCGGACAGGTCATTCGGTCCGACGAAGATCGCATCGACTCCGGGTAGGCTGTAGATCGCCTCGGCGTTGTCGACTCCTTCGGGCGATTCCGTTTGCAGGACGACGAGAATCTCGTCGTTGGCGTGTTTGAAGTAGTCACCGGCGGTGGCGTCGAAATTCAGAGCGTGCAGCGAGCCACCGACGGAGCGATTTCCAACTGGCGGATACTTGGCCGCGGCAATCGCGGCTTTGGCCTCGGCGACCGTATTGACCATCGGCACGACGATGCCCATCGCGCCGCCGTCAAGCACGCGCTTGATGTGGTCATGATCGCCACGCGGCACGCGCGCCAGCGGCACGCAGCCCGCCTCAGCAATTGCAGCGAAATTGATGGCCGCGTCGCTCCAGTCGATCGGCGAGTGCTCCAGATCGACCGTCAACCACGGAAACCCCGCACGAGCCATGAAGCGGCTCGCGAACACGTTCCCCAATGACAACCACGTACCGACCTGTGGTTTGCCCGCCTTGAGCGCGGCTTTGACTGAGTTCTTTCGCATGATGCTTTCTCTGGAAGTGAGGTAAGTTGGGCATGGCTCGTCCAAAGTAGTCCCGCAAAGAAAGTCAGCCGGTTAGCGGGGGGCGTCAGCCCCCCGGTTGTTATGAAGTCGCGTGAAAGCCCAGCAACCGGGGGGCTAACGCCCCCCGCTAGCCTGCACATTTATTTCTGCGGGTCTACTTAGTTTTGGAAATACTCGACAGCGTTTCGGAAAATCTTCATCCCCGCACCTTCGCCGCTGAGGCCCAGGCGCGTCCAGTGCGGATGCTGAGTCGCGAACAGGAATCGTTCGGGGTGCGGCATCAGACCGAGGATTTTTCCGGTCGGGTCGCTGAGGCCGGCAATGTTGGCCATCGCACCGTTGGGGTTGATCGGGAATGGCAGGACGCCCCATTGCGATGCCGCCGTCTCTGTTCCCTGGTCCTTGGCTCCTGACTGCTCCGCATACGTCAACGCGATTTGGCCATTGGCTTGCCAACGGTCGAGAATGTCGGGAGCGCGCACGACGAGTTTACCTTCGCCATGAGCGATCGGGATGTCGAGTTCCTTGATGCCGCGCAAGAAGACATTCTTCGAGTTCCGCACCGCCAGCCGTATCCACAGTGCGGTGTACTTGCCGTTGTCGTTCCAGGTGAGCGTCGCGTCGGCCGCGACGTCGGGGCGAGGCGGCCAGGTTGTCGAACCTCCCGGCAGAATGCCGGCTTTCACGAGCACTTGAAATCCGTTGCAGATGCCAAGCACCAATTTGTCGGCTCGCAAGAAGTCGCCGAGCGCGTCGCTCAAGTGGCCTCGTAATTGGCTGGCGAAAATCACGCCCGAGCCGATGTCGTCGCCGTAACTGAATCCACCGGGGATGCAGAGCACTTGATAGTCGGCAAGCTGCTGCGGATTCTCGATCAGTTGAAACAAGTGGACGCGATCGGCTCGAGCCCCGCACGACTCGAACGCGAACGCCGTCTCGACGTCGCAGTTCGTTCCAGGCGCGCGCAGCACACAGACGCGGGGAGCAGGCATTGGGAATTTCAGAGTTCAAATTTGAGATTGCAGTTTTGCACCATGATGCCGTTCGGCAACAACCTTGCCGACAACAGGCAAGATGCTATTGCCCAAACGCAACGTCTGCCAGCACGGGGCGGAATGTGGCGCGCCGCGATTTGACCCGCGCGGATTCGTG
>CAYSHJ010000491.1:0-5755 GCA_964430385.1 uncultured Planctomycetaceae bacterium | reverse complement strand
CGGCCATCGCCGTCGAGGTCGGCGATCTGACCCAGCGAGCAGCGATCCGATGTGTTGAACAGACTCTCCGGCGCGGCCAGCTTGCCGTTGGGTTGTTGGTATAGCAGATAGATTTGGTTCAGCCCCAGCACGGCGATGTCGTCGCGATCGTCGCTGTTGAGGTCTCCGGCCAAGACCAGCCACGACAGCGCGGGGACATCGGGCAAACGAAACGTCGTCTTCTCCGACCATTCGCCGGACTTCGGTTGATAGCGGATCACCAGCTTGTCCGGCGTGCCGAAGTACACGATGTCCGTGCGGCCGTCGGCATTGAAATCTCCCAGGGCCAGAGCGGAGATTTCGTGATCGACGCTCAGCTTGCGATGCTCGAACCGCCAGAGTTGCGAAAACTGATTGATCTCGACTTTGATGGTCGGATCGTTCGCCGGTTTCGTTTTGCGCTGCAGTAGCAGATCGAGCCGACTGTGACTGTTGTCGGCCACCACGAGGTCGGTCAGCCCGTCGTGATTCAAATCTCCCGCGACCAGATTCGCCGAACGCGGCGACAGTTTGAACAGTTCCAGGTCGCGGAAGCCGTAGTCCTGAGCTAGTTCGCTGAAGACGTCGTCCTCCTCCGCGTGCAGTGACGGCGCGAACAGACACCACAAAACACTCCACACAAGTGGACTGCTGAGCGACCTTCGCCACCTGGCAATCTTGGGCATCCGTTGTTCTCCTGTGGCATTCGCCGACGACAAGCTCTGTCCAATAGCCCGCCGTGTCGTGGTGCGAAGTGGCAGGATAGCAAGCGGCGAGTTCAAAGACAGCCACGGCCGATTGTTGTCCCACGGTTGGCTAAATCTGTCGTTCTGGACAAACAGTAGCCCTGGCCCTCGTGGCCAAGTCGATTCGGCGCCAACGAAGAAAGCGGCTGAAATCTCAATCACTCAAGCGACGAGGGCCAGCGGCCGAATTATTCGGTCTTGCGATAGAGTGCGGCAAACGCGGCTTGATTGATCGGCAATGACAGCGCGATTCCAGCGTCGTCGAATTTCTTTTTTGCCGACCGAGCACGTTCCCACTCGTCCTGAGTGAGCTGGCCATCGCGGTTCTGATCCAGAAACTGGAAGGCACTGACTGCGGCGGACGACTCCGTGGCGTCGGGCTTTTTCTCTTTCTCTGTGTCTAACTTCGAATTCTCAGCGGACTTGGCGGTCTCACCGGGTTTTGTCGTTTCACTCTTCGAGTTCTCTCGCTTGACACTCGATCCACTGGAGCGTCCCGACGACTTGCCGGCCGCCGCCGTGCCGGACGCTTTTGCGGTGCGTTTGTTGGCGGACGCGATGAGTTCAGCCGGCGTGAGAAAGCCATCGCTGTTGCGGTCGAGTTCATAAAACTGCGCGAACGCCTTGCGATCCCATTCGTACAAGCCGATTTGCCCGTCGCTGTTGCGATCTCGGTCTCGATATTCATCGGGGAGCTCTTTGGTCACTCGCGGCTTCGGTTTCTTGTCTTTGCTCGCGGCACTCTTGCTGGAAGAATCGCCGCGGTCGCGCCGATCACTCGATTCGCTGCGGCCTTCGTCTCGCCGGAAATCTTCGCGCCGGAAATCTTCGCCACGACCCGAATCGCCGAAGCGAAACGACTCCCGACGCTCGTCCGATTCTGACCGAAAATCCCGTGGATCGCGGCTGCCGGAAGAGGGAGGAGGACCACCGAAGCGGAAGCCCCCCCCTCCGCGCTCCATCTGCTCGCGGACGCGCTGCATCGAGTCACTGAACTGCGCCTTCGTCATGGGACCGGACACATCGAGTCCAAACTGACCGATCCGGTCCCGCAGGAAACTTTGCTGGATTTCCGAAGCATCCAGTTGGCCGTCCTGATTTCGATCCAGAGAGTCGAACATCCGATCTGGCGACGGAGGGCCTCCGCCGAAGCCGCCTCCGCCGAAGCCACCGGGACGCTGGGCCACCGCGGGAGAGGTCAAGCCGGCCAAACATGCGCTGACGACCAAAGCGATTCGCAGAGAAATGCGATTCATCCTCAAATCCTTAAAACCAGAGCGACCGAAAGTTGCGATGACGGTGTTTCATGATGACTCACAGCCTAAAACCTCAAGGTAGTTGGGTCGAGGCCGACGGGTGAGATTAATCACTGGTGAATCGGAACGTCAGGCCAGGGGCTCTGATGATCCGTAACATGTCGTGGTTGGATGGGGTTATGCCGGTCAGTTGTCCAAATTCAACACGCCGATCCCGCCAAAGTTTCGGTGAGCCCTGAAATGCGTCATAACCTTCTCGGAGTTACTGGAGAAAGGCCTTCGATTGACGGCCGCGTCTTGAGTTTCAGCGCTTCCAAAAGATAGCATCCCTGGATTCTTGCGCTCCAAATTTGAAATCAGAGATTCAGAGATCCAGTTGAGGTATCCCATGTTCTCCCTCTTTCGGCGATATGCTGGTTTCGTGGCGTTCCTGCTGGTGATGGCCGTGGTGACCGACGCGATGGCTCAAGGTCAACGGCCGGGCAATCGGCCCGGCGGAGGGGGCGGGCGAGGCACCTTCGGTGGCGGGTTCGGCGGCGGGCTTGGAGGTGGCTTCGGCGGTCCGGGTGGCGGCTCTTCACTGGGAATGCTGTCGCGAGAAAACATCGTCGCTGAACTCAAGCTGACCGAGGAACAGCAAACCAAGATCAAAGAGTTGAGCGACAAAACGCGCAACGACCCGAAGGTCGGCGAACTGTTCGGCAAACTGCGCGACGTTACCGACGAGGACCGAGAGGCTCTGCAAGCCGACCTCCGTAAAGCCATGGAGAACCAGCGCAAGCAAGTTGATGAAGAATTGAAAAAGATCTTGTCCGACGAACAGCACGCGCGGTATCGGCAACTCGCCCTGCAAACTCGCGGCAATGCGGCCTTCGCGGATACCGAGATCATCGGCGACTTGAAATTGACCGACTCGCAACAAGAAAAACTCAAGGCATTGTCGGACGACTTGGACAAGAAGCGTCGCGAGTTCTTCGAGAAAGCTCGCGAGTCGGGCTTTCGTGGCGGTGACGATCTCCGGACAAAGCTTGAGGACATGCGAAAGGAAAATGAGGCTCAACGGCTGTCCGTTTTGACGGAAGAGCAGCGGAAACGTTGGACCGATTTGCAAGGCGCGGAAATGAAGGCGGAAGAAGCTTCGAGCGACGGTGGTTCGCGATTCGCACACCGCCCGCGTACCGAAGTCAACGCCGACGCCGTCGGCAGCCAAGCCGCGGATGATGCCTCGACTCCGAAGACGCCGGTCTTGTCGTTCGGCAAGGCGGTGGCTTTGGCTGATGGAGCGAAGGCGTCGAACGCCGATAGCGAAAGTACCACCCTGGACAAGCCGGCGGACGCCGCCAAAAAAGTGAAGGTCGAAAAGCTGTCGTTCAACTTTCGACACGCTCCTTGGGCCGACATTTTGAAAGCGTTCGCCGAACTTTCCGAGCTGACGCTCGATCTCAATGTCGTCCCGCCCGGCACGTTCAACTATTTCGACGAGCGAGAATACTCGCCGGCGGAAGCTCTGGATGTGATTAACGGCTACTTGCTCCAGAAAGGCTTTTTGCTGGTGCAACGCGACCAGTTCTTGGTCGTGCTCAATTTCGAAGACGGCATTCCGCCGAACCTTGTCCCGAACGTCGCGATCGATGAACTTAAGAATCGCGGCAAGAATGAACTGCTCAACATCATGCTGCCGTTGGACGGGATCACGGCCGAAGATGCCGCCGCGGAGGTCAAGGACTTGGTGGGTCCACAAGGCAGCGTCGTCGCGCACAAGAAGCTCAATGCGATCAGCGTCACCGACATTGGTTCGAATCTACTCCGGATTCAGAAACTGCTCATCGGCATGAGCGCGGCCCCGGCCGACATTACCTTTCGTTCGTTCGAGCTGAAGCACATCGAGGCTGCCGCCGCCGATTCGACCGTTCGTCAAATGTTCGGTCTGGCGGCACGCGGGCCGGAGTCGGTCAGCGATGGAATCCGTCCTCGTTTCGACAACCGGGATCCCCGCGACGAACGTGATCGGCGGTTTCCTTCTCCGCCACCGCCAACCGCCGCGACGAGCAAGGCCCGCGTGCAAGTCGCCATTGATGAACGAACCAATCGACTGCTTGTCACCGCCGGCGCGGCAGAGATGAAGATCATCGAAGACACGCTCAAAGCGATCGACGTCGCCGAAGAACCCGGCGCGGCACGCAAAGCACGCAGCCGTGAGCCGTACCTGGAGGTCTATTCGCTAAAGACTGCCGACGCTCAGGAAGTGGCCAAGACGTTGAACGTGCTGTATCCCGGCACAGTGGTCAACGAAGACAGCCGTGCCCGCCG
The DNA here is from genome assembly GCA_964430385.1 of uncultured Planctomycetaceae bacterium. GTDB lineage: Bacteria > Planctomycetota > Planctomycetia > Planctomycetales > Planctomycetaceae > CAYSHJ01. The sequence continues at coordinate 1,425 of CAYSHJ010000491.1, read as the reverse complement.
CTTGCACATTCACGCGACGCCAACGGCTCATGTCGAGATCGAGCGGATGATTCGCCGGCTGGATGGCGAAGGAAGTGGCCACCTCTCGGCCACCGTAATTCCATTGGGCCGCCTCGACGCGCTCACCGCTACCCAGACGTTGCAGGCGTTGTTCGCCGGCGAGAAAGACGCCGCTCCCCATTTTCAGCCGCACCCAACCGGTGCTGGTCTGATCGTGCGTGGCACGGCGGATCAAGTCAATCAAGTCAAACTGTTGTTGTCGCAAATGGACCCCAGCTCGCTCACCGGTGAAGGCCCCAAAGGTCCGCTGCGCATGATCCCGCTCAATGGCCGCGACCCGGATGAGTTCGGCCGGCTGTTGCAGCAAGTCTGGAGCAGTCGCAATTCCAATCCGATCATTGTGGTGCCGTCCGCGGCGAAGCCCATTCAAGACCTACGCGTTCCCTCCGCCATCTCGCCAGTCGATGCGGCGGACGCGCCAGCGCGACGTTCCTCGGCCACCGAGACTCCCGCACGCACAAATTCATTGCGACTTGGTGGGGCCGCGAATGCCGATCATTCCGTGGACCGCGATGTACAGACCGATCCCGGGACGACTGAGTCGGAGCTGCAATCGGCACGATCGTCACGCCAGCGGCCGAGCAATTCGGACTCGCCGCGACGTCGCAAAACTCGCACGGAGCAGCCGCGTCAACCGAACATCGACAACACGCCACGAGCCGAAAGCGTCGCTCCGGTGGGTCGGCCGCAGTTCCGGACGGTAAGTTTGGCGGTCGAAGAAAAGGACGAAACATCGGCGGCGAGTCCTGCCGATTCGCCAAGTTCTGACAAGCGTGCCCAGCGTCGTGCTGCGCGCCGTGCAGAGACGCCGGACACTCGGCCGCGAAAGGCCAAGAAACCGAAGGCCGCGGCCACAGAAAAGTCCGCGACGCGATCCTCGCCGCCGAATACCGACCCTCAAAAGGCGGCCTCGGACGAACCATCGAGTGACCGCGAGAATCGCGACGAGGCCAAGAAATCGCCGCGCCGCGATGGCTCAACAGCCAACGCCGAAAAATCTCCGATCCTGATCGTTCCCAGCGGCGGAAATCTGATCATCAAGAGTGATGACGAAGCCGCGTTGGACGAACTGGAAAAGATGATCGCACTGATCCAACAAGCGACGCCCGCCAAGCCGCGTTGGACAGTGTTTTATCTGCGTTCCGCCGACGCGACCGAAATGGCGGCGATGCTCGAACGCCTGTTCCCGACCAGTTCCGTTGCGTCGGGCGTCAGCAGTTCCGGCGGAATGCTCGGCGAGCTGACCGGCGGAATCGGTTCGATGGGTCGCACGCTGATGAATGCCTCCGGCTTGTCGACCCTCGGCAGCAGTCCGCTCACGTTGCGGATCGTGCCTGAAGCCCGATCGAATGCGCTGTACGTCGC
>CAYSHJ010000490.1:0-4825 GCA_964430385.1 uncultured Planctomycetaceae bacterium | reverse complement strand
GACAAATCAAAGTCTGGGACGCGACCAGTCGAATGACGCTGAAAACATTCGAGCAAGCTGAGGCCGTGTCCGGATTGGGTTGGCTCTATCCGCAGTTGGTCAGCAGTGCTTGGGACGGAAGGCTGCGTGTTTGGTCCTTCGATTCAGGGACGTGTGTGCGAATCATCGCCACGGGGCAGCCGATTCATGGCTTGACGATCGACCCGCACACTCAGCGGATCGCGACGGTCGGCCTGGATCGCGCGGTGCGATTGTGGGATCTGACTGACGAACGTCATTGAGTGTCGCAACAGGGTGAGTTCCGACTGTGGGAGTTCTGACTGTGCCGAATGTGGCAGCGCGGACCGTCGCCACGTTGCTTTTAAGGATCAACTCGCGTTGATTTCCGGGAACTTGGTGGTGGACGACCTATGCTTGAGCAACGGCTCCCCGCTCCTTACTGAATGGCGTGAGATCACAAGGTCTGGTCATGAATCAAACCATTTCCGCTCAGAATCGTGAGTTGTCCTCTCCCCGGCTGATCAGTTCGTCGACAATCCTGCTGCTGAGCGGCGTGTTGTTTGGCTTGTGTCTCAGCGAGGCCATTTCGCGCGACATCAGAACGACGTTTCTCATGGCCGGAATCACCGGATTGTTGGCGTACCTCGGACTTGGAATAGTCAAACGAGCTCATCAAGAAACCCAGCAGCGCATCGCCATCATGCACGTCGAAGAGCGTCTCGATCGACACGCGAACTCGGATTCGCGGTCCGCCTTTCAAATCTAGATTCCGGCCTAATTCGTCCCGTTGGCGAAGACGATGACAGCTTCTTCGTGCGTGAGCGGCTTGCGGAACTGGTCCGACTGGAGTTCCACGTGCAACTTCGAGTCACCCGCGTCGACCGCTTGGAACGATAGGTCCAACGCGACGTTTCCTTGTCCGCCGATTTCGGCGATCGGCTCAAAGATAATCTCGCGGCCGCTCAGGGTGTGGCTGACCGGGCCGCGTGCGGAGAGGAATTGCAACTCCGCGGGAACCGTCACTCGCACCAATACGTTCGAGGCCGCGCCGGAGCCTTTGTTCTTGATCTGCATCCGCACGCTGAATTTCTCACCTGTCGAATACGCTTCAGACTTTTCGGTGAAGTCGACTCCCAACACGGCGGCACCGATCGCGCGGAATTGGTAATCGACGGCCGCGCCCTTGCGGCCGCTTTCGGTGATCTGCACCGAGCCGGCGTGACTGCCGATCGACTTGGGCACGACCTTCACCTTGAGCGACAACATGTCTGTCGGCGAAAGCAGCGGGATGTTCCACGTGACAGTGCGCTGCCGCGTGTCAAAACGGCCGCCATTCGAGGCGGAGACGAACTCGACGGTGCTGGGCAGCGATTCGACCACAATCGTGTTAGCCGTGGGATTCAGCGAGTTGTTCGTCAGTCGATTCTCAAATTCGATCGGCCGGCCGACATACCAACTGGTTTGTCCTAGTCGGCTCAGGCTGACCAGTTGACCGATGACGTTGATCTCGACTTGCGTCTCGGCCGAGGTGGCTCCGTCGGTCGACAGCACCGCCTTGTTGATCGCTTTGCCCGCGCGCACGGTCGACAGCGGTAATTGAATCGTTTGCGTCTTTCCCGCTGGAAGCGTGCCGATCTCGTATTCGATGTCTCGTTCGGACACATCGGGCAGTTTCAGGTTCTCCGGAATCAGATTCCGCAGCACAACGCGATGCGCCTCGACGGTGCCGGTGTTCTTGACCTCGAAGTTGAGCGTCACGGTCTCACCCAGTCGCGCTTGCGGAGCAGCGGCCAACTTCATCGTCAGCTTGGGGGAGCTGACTGTCGTCTTGGCCGCGATCTCCGTCTGAAAGTTGACGGTCGCAACACTACCGACTTGGCCTTCCGCCACAGGGACGACCTTGACCGAAATTTCCTTTTGAGTGCCCGGCTTGATCTCGGAATAACGCCAGATCAGTTTCTTGCCGGACAGCGCGGCTTGCGGAAACGTACCCGACAAGTTGGTCCCCTTGGGAATCTGATCTTCGACCACGACCTCGCGCGCCGAACTGTCGCCGACGTTCTTGATCACGATCGTGTAGACCATCGGTTGACCGAGCGTCGCGTTGGGTGGAGCGATCTTTTCGATCTTCAACTCCGGTCGTTGCGGGCCGCGTGGGGCGTCGGAGCGGAGCGTCCCTTCGCCGTTGATGGCTTCCGACTCGGCATCCATTTCCAGAGGTGTGGCGATGACGGATTTCAGCCGTCCGGGCTGCTTCGCATTTCCAGCGAAGTCACTGTTCGACGCGGGCGTGCGGAAACTGGAATCGTTGTCGTCGAACAAGGGAGCCGACGCTGAGTTGTTGGCGTTAAGCGTACCGCGCAGCGGCTTGGGCGTCGGCATGTCGTCGTCCGGGACCGCTGCCTGGTCGGGTGGGTCTTCGGCCGGCGGAACCGGCGGATCGAGATTGCGCTTCTGGCCGCGAGACGGCTGCGTGGTGTTTTCGGCGAACATGTTGCTGTCGTCATGCGATGGCGACTTTTTCGTCGACGCTTCGCTCGGCGTGTCCGCAAAGGCTGGCACTGCGAGCTCAATCTCCGAAACCGTCGGTTCCCGCTGACCACCGGTCAACACGATCGGCTCACGCGAAAATGCGGGCGTGATCGGCACTCCGGCGTTGGTTGTGAGGCGATCAATCTCGGCAAGCACCACTTGCGGCGTGTCTTCGAGCAGTTCATAGGTTACCGGGATATCAGCCGCCTCTGTGGCTTTTTGTTGAGCATCGTCGGTCAGACCGGCGTCGAGCAGTCGCCGCGCCTGCTGCAACAATTGCTGTGCTCTTTTCTTCGCGGCCGTCCTCGATTGGGATGGTGTATTGGCCGGCTCGTCAAATGTTGCGGCATTCGCCGGCAACTCCGGCGCGGTGGTGGTTTGTTCGTCCGTGGAATCATTCAACGTCAGATCGCTGCGCGGAGCCGTATTTTTCGGCTTCGGTTCCGACTGGTCACCGAACGGGTTCGAATCGGTGTCATCCGGCTCAAGCGACGGGAGTCTGCGTCCCGTTGTGCCAGTGCGGCTCGCGGCCGTCGAGTTCTTCGCCGGGCGATCATCAAGCGCCGTCGTGCTGATGTCCTCGTCCACGAAGGGGTCGAGCTTGCGGGCCTGAGCCGTGAAACGACGCGGCTCGGTGTTGCCGTGCGGGACGTCGCCATCGGCCGCGGTTTTGTTGAGGTCGTCCAGTTTCGACTGCGGCTTGAAGTCCTCCAGCCGCACTTTGGAATTGCTGTTGGTGGCCGTGGTGCGAACAAGACTGCGTTGAACCTGCAGAACAATCAGCAGCCCCAGCCCGACGACGCCCGCAAGCACCGTCAATTTCCAAATCGAATTTGAGCTTCGCATGGGATTCCTTTCCCCCGTGGTCTGCGGCCCGCTCTGCGAGCCTCGCGACAGACAGAATCCAGACACTGGCGGCGTTACATCGCACATGGGCGAGAACCGGAATAGCCGAGTTTCGGGAAATCTCGGCGACCGCTTGGTGCTTTGGCAGATTGACGATTGCAGATTGACGATTTACAGTCGGCGTCCATGCCGATCGTCCTCATTCGACAAGCTGGTCCACAAGACGAAGAGGTCATCGTCGACTTCAACTGCCGGTTGGCTTCCGAGACCGAGAACAAACAACTCGATCGGCCCACCGTGCAGATTGGCGTGCGAAACCTGTTGGCCAATTCGCGTCACGGCCGGTATTTCGTGGCGAGTCTTGAGGGACGCATCGTTGGACAAATGATGCACACGTTCGAGTGGAGCGACTGGCGCAACGGTGAGATTTGGTGGCTGCAAAGCGTTTACGTGCATCCGGACTTTCGCCGCCAAGGAGTCTTCCGCCGGCTGATCGAGCACATCCAATCCGAAGCCGCCGTGTCACCACAGGTCGTCGGGCTGCGGCTGTACGTCGAAGAACACAACACGGTCGCTCAAGCGACGTACGAACGGCTCGGCTTGCGAGCGACAGGTTACGTTGTGATGCAGACGCTGAAGACGCCGCTCAGCGGAGCGTGGCGACCGGGCGGTTGAGGATTTCGTTGGGCGCGACGGCGCGATGTTCCTCGGCGGAGCGATAGCAGGCTTCGACCAAGGCCATTGTCTTGAGGTTGTCTTCGCCGCTGATCTCCGGCGTCGTGCCGTCTTCGAGGGCACACAGCAATTGCGCCATCGGGCCGACGAACGCTTCGGGGAACCAAGCGTCGTCCCAGCGCGGCTGAATCCATTGGCCGTCGGTGGAAGTGGTCGTGTAGTCGATCGTACTGGGACTGCGGTTGGGATAGCGCGGCCAGCCGATCGTGCCGCGGGCCAGGCCGAGCGTTCCTTCGACACGCCAGCGAATGCCGATATCGGCGGCCGCTCCTTCAAGTGCGGGGCCGGCCCAGACGTCGTCCCACGAGGCGGCTCGGAAGCCGTTCGCGTATTCCAAGATGTACAGGCAGATGCCGTCGTGGTGTGCAAACTTCTTCGCGGTGCGCGGGTCGGGACGGATACTGGCGAAGACTCGTTCCGGATCGCCGAACAGGAAGCGGAACGAGTCGAGATGATGAATGCTCATGATCCGCAGCGTGACCCAACCTTGACGCTCTTGCCAGGGCATCCAATGCGGGATCGCGCGCATGTCGATCGACGCGAACACCGGCTCGCCCAAGTCGCCGCGTTCGAGCAACCGTTTGCAGGCGCGGATCGACTGGTCGTAGCGCATATTTGGATTCACGGCCAGCACGATGCCGGCGTCGCGGCAGAGCTTCACGATCTCGGCCGCCTCTTTGAAGTTCTTGCCCAGCGGCTTCTGCGCGAGGAT
>CAYSHJ010000489.1:0-1849 GCA_964430385.1 uncultured Planctomycetaceae bacterium | reverse complement strand
GCGCACCACATCGCGAGCGATCATGCGCCAGGCATCCTCCCGCAGACTAAGAATCGCCTGATAGACGGTCGTCGGCCTCTCGCTCGGCTCGATTCGATCTGCATCCTCTCCGAGGAAGAAATCTTCTGCAAAGGACAGGCCATACGACATAGGCGGGCGATCGTGCCCTAGCCCGCGGAATTATGCAAGCGAGATTGTCGGGTGAACTCGCGGCCTGCCAGATGCGTGAGTTTTCGCTTGCGCCGTCCACATCACTTGGGCAGGATCGGCGACCTGCCGAGGTGCGGCAGGAATGCGTCCGAGCATTCTTGTTCCTTATGTCCTGCGAGGAGGAGTTTTATGGTTCATGTCCGTCCGTCCGACGGCGCCTGCCGCGAGTGCGGCGGATCGCTCGTCGTGACCGATGCCGACGACGCAACAATGTTCGCCGCGTGCGAGCGATGTGGGTATGGCGTCGAAGTGGAGATTGACGCCTTCGGCGACGGCGGCGGCGAATACTGGCCCGCGATCATGGCCAGGGCAACCGCATCTTAAGTGGCTTGCTGGATGATGTTTAGCAATGCCTGGTTGTTCCAGGCGGCCCGTTTTCGCTTCCGTTTGAGACTTCCCTTGGATTTGTCCCGTTGGATGAGTCCCACGGCGGCTCGGCGGAGGGTGGCGAAGTTTTCGGGGCCGTGGTCCTTGCGAATCCGGCTCTCGTCTTCGCGAAAGGTCATGTCCAGCACCCAATGCAAACGGTTCTCGATGCCCCAGTGCCCACGCACCGCGGCCGCGAATCGTTTCACACGGGGCTTCATGCTCAGGATGTAGTAACGTTCCTCGGTAGTTTCACGGCCCTCGCGCTGGGTGACGTTGATCGCTTGGCCCAGGCTGGTCAGTTGTTTCCAGTCCTTGCTGAACTGACCCATCGACTCCGGCAGCGGAACCACGCGGTAGGATCGGCGCTCTTGTCGGCCGTGAGCCTTGTCGTGCGTCGTCAGGCAGCGCGCATCGCAGTCGGCGCAGTCGGTTTCCTGGAGCTTGGCAAAATGCTCGACGATGGCCGTGTGTAGCTTCGGTTGGTTCTCTTTCACCGCCAACACGTAGTCGCCGCCGCCGTTGACAATCTGTCGCGCGATCTCGCGCTGACAACCCATGGCGTCGATGGTCACGATCGCCCCATTCAGCTCGAGCATTTCCAGCAATTTGGGGATGGCCGTGATCTCGTTCGATTTGATGTCGGTGGCCTGCTGACCAAGCACCAGATGGTTGGCCACGCTCCAGGCACAGACCAAATGCAGGGCTGTTTTCAGCGAGCGGCGGTCATGCGAACGACGCACCGTTTTGCCGTCAATCGCGATCAGCGTTAAGCCCAGCGACTCGTGGAGCGATTCCATCCACTCGCGTAGCGCCCCATCGAACGCTCCTGGCTTCAACCGGCGAAACACGCGGCTGAGGGTGTCGTGAGAAGGAATGCCGTTGGGCAGTCGGAGAAATTGTTGGAGCCAGACGTGCTTCTGGCGGCCGAAGTCCTCGATGTCCTCCCAGCCTTCCGCCCCAGCGATGACCGCGAGCACGGACAGCGACAGAATGTCTGTCAACAAATGCTGTTTGGTACGCTCGATCCGTGGATCGACAATCTCCGTGAAGCAATCCACCAACGACAATCGTTCCATCACCACGCAAAACCTCCGTGAGAAAGAGTCGAAAAGCCCCTCACGGAAATCTTTCGCTGCTAGCATTTACTTCGGCAAATCCCCCGCAAATAATTCTCTCAGACGATCAGGCGATTAAGATGCGTTTGCCCTGGGGCTGGGCTTCCGTAGTCGATTTCCCTCGGCCGCTGATTGTCCAGTACCGGCAGTCTACC
>CAYSHJ010000488.1:0-5057 GCA_964430385.1 uncultured Planctomycetaceae bacterium | reverse complement strand
CAATTGCGAGTCAGGTGCTGGCGGAGACTTCTCGGCCAGAGAAATCCTTCGGGTTCCATTGGACATCGGAGCAATGCCTTAAAAATCCATCTTCCGAGAACACAGACAGTTTCAACCAGCCACTCCAGACCCAGAAGAACTAGTAAAACTGCGAGACACCGTTGCTCACAGTCACGGCAAACAAGCCTGCTTGCCGCTACGCGCTTCCGTTCCGAGAAACCGGTCGTGACGGAAATGACTCACCGATATACGTTCCCGTCCCTCGTGGCTCAGGTTGCCCACAGGAAAAGGTCGTTCGACAGGGAGCGTCGCAGTGACTGCACTTCTTGCCTCGCCATCGCCGTCAGAACAACTTGACTCCGAAGCGTTTCGGTACGTCCACTCGACCAACTTGCCAGCCATCTTGGAGCGGCTGAATGCTTCGTTGCTCGTTACGACGTATCAGCTTGGCAAGCTCGCCGTGTTTCGGGCACGTCAGCAGCGGCTGACTATGCTGCTGAGAACTTTCGACAAAGCAATGGGCCTCGCGGCAGATGACGACCGTCTGGCGATCGGCACAAAAAACACGATTTGGTTTCTGCGGAATGACCGGACGACGGCCGCCGACCTTGATCCGCCCGGACGCCACGACGCCTGCTATCTACCTCGATCATGCCACGTCACCAGCGACATCGCGATCCACGAAATGGTTTGGTCCGAAGAAACGCTGTGGCTGGTCAACACGAAATTCTCGTGCCTCTGCACTCTCGATCCCGACTTCAGCTTCGTGCCTCGCTGGAAGCCTTGGTTCGTCACGCAACTTGCGCCTGAGGACTGCTGCCACTTAAACGGAATGACGTTGCTCGACGGAAAACCGAAGTACGTCACCGTGCTGGCTCAAACCGACACACCGCAAGGCTGGCGAGCCTTCCAACGCGACGGTGGCTGCCTGATCGACGTGCCAAGCAATGAAGTCGTCGCACATGGCCTCTCGATGCCGCACTCGCCGCGCATCTATCGCGACCGAATCTGGCTGCTCGATTCTGGCACCGGGCGGTTGGCCGCATGAAGTTGAACGATCACTCCGTCCAGAAAGGTCGCCAATCGTTCGGCGGCAGCGTGAGCTTGCTCGTGCAACCGCCACATTTCTTTCATGGCCCCCGAGCGGTTGAAAATCGCGCCGATCGCGGCTCCGAAACGGACACTACCGGTCGCGCCGACAACGCTCAGAATTTCCGACGGCAAGTCGGCGGAGAGATCGTCGCTGATCACTCGCACCGCCACGAACCGCGTCTTGTGCTCGCGAGCCACTTGCGCGACGGCAAGGCTTTCCAAATCCACGGCGAGTGCCGCGTACGTTTCGCCCAATTGCTTCTTCTGCTCGACCGTCCGTACCAATTCATCGGCTGTCAGCAACCGGCCCACGAACAGTTGCTTGTCCGGATCGGGCGACATGCGGAGATCGATCCGCAATGTTTGTCCGTGCTGATCGACGATCGAATCGGCGACGACGATCGAGCCGATCGGCATGTCCGGCTGCAACGCGCCGGAGAATCCGCAGGACAACAGCCATTGCGGCGTGTGACCTTCGAGCAATGCTTGAGTCGCGCGCCGCGCTCGTGCAAAACCCATGCCCGCCTCGACGATCGCGATGCGAATGCCGTCGTACATGCCGCCACGAAACACAAAGTCGCCGCCTGAGTACTTCTTCACTTTGTCGCAGCGATCCAGAAACGCTCCCAGTTCGATCGACAGCGCGCACACGATGCCGATGTCGGCGTGCGCGAGATCAGCGGTGGGCTGTGGCTCAGGCATACGGATTCTCGTGGCTCAGGAACCGCCGAACTCCCGCGCGGCGGCGACGGCGAGTTCGTCGCAGCGTTCGTTCTCGATGTGACCGCTGTGGCCTTTGACGACCGTGAAGCGAACTCGATGTTTGGCCAACAGCGCGTCCAACCGCTGCCATAGTTCGAGGTTTTTGACCGGTGCCCAACGCGAACCGTCGCGGCGCCGCCAGCCGTTCTTCTTCCAGTTCGGGAGCCAGCTTTGGCATCCGTCGGCGACGTACTTGCTGTCCGTGATGACCTCGACAACCGTCGGCCGCGTCAACGACTCCAGGCCGGAGATCACGGCCAGCAGTTCCATTCGGTTGTTGGTCGTCCCTGCGGCACCGCCCGAAAGTTCTTTTTCGGTGCCGGTCTTGAGATGTCTCAAGAGACAACCCCAGCCGCCAGGACCGGGGTTACCACTGCAAGCCCCGTCAGAATAAAGTTGCACTTCAAGCGCCGACGACTGGCCGGTGAGACTGCTCGACATCGAAAGGCTCGCGCGAAACGTGAGGCGAATGCCTGAAGCTTGTGGGGCACTGGCTGCTATCGTTCGCGGAAGATGATACGACCGCGATTGAGGTCGTACGGGGACACTTCGACCTTGACCTTGTCGCCGGGGACGATGCGGATAAAGTGCTTCCGCATCTTGCCGGCTACGTGTGCCAAGACCAAGTGGCCGTTTTCCAGTTTGACACGAAACTGTGTATTGGCCAGTGCCTCGACTACGATGCCTTCAACTTCGATGGCCTCTTCTTTCGCCATAAAAAAGATTTCTCATGTGCAGACGGATGAAAATCTCGATCGTGACGACCTCAAGTCGTAACTCGTAAGAGGCGGCATTCTGGCAACCAGCCCCAGGCTTTGCCAGCCTGGCGGACGCATTCGATCTCGCAGCAGCATGCGCCGGTTCCGTGAAACTCCGGCAAATGCTGAGGTTTTTGGAATACCCTTTTGCCGGTTGCTCGCGATAGACTGACGGTGTCCAAACACAACGTCTATCGTCTCACTAGCGGATGACTCTCACGATGTCCACGTGCTTGATCGGCTTGGGCGGCAACATCGGAGATGTTCCCCAAACGATTGATCAGGCATTGCGTCGCCTGCACGAGCCGATGGAGGTCATCGTGACCTGCTGCAGTTCTCTGTTTCGAACGAACGCCATCGGTGCGGACGCGGGGACCGAGTTCTTTAATGCCGCCGCCGTTTTGGAAACCACCCGGACTCCGCACGCGCTACTTGACCGGTTGTTGGCGATCGAGACCGAGTTGGGTCGCGTGCGCACGTTGCGGTGGGAACCCCGCACGCTCGACTTGGACTTGCTTTTCTTTGGTGCGGATGTGATTGACGATCCGCCCGGACTCAAAGTGCCGCATGTGGCGTGTTGGTATCGGAAGTTCGCGCTCGATCCGCTCGTGCAGATTGCGCCGCATTTCGTGCATCCCGTGAAAGGGCTACCGCTCTTCGAGCTGCATCGCCGGCTGTTGGTTCGGCCGTTTCCCGTGTGTGTCATCGGACTGGCTCGCAACGACGAACCCGTCATACGCACGTTGCAGGGAACCATTCCCGATCTAGAACTCAGATTGTGCCGGCAGCCAGAAGATATTCCCGAGGCTGACGAGGGATTGCTGATTCGACTCGACTCCGCTCCCTTGCCCATGTGGGCTTCACCGCTCAAACAACGAGTCTCCTGGCTCGACGCCAGCGACATGCCGGGTGATCGTCGGCAACGGCTGATCGACATTCTGCGCTCGGCTGGGCTGTGAATTCATTGGGAAGGCCGAACTGTCCAGATTCCCAGCCTAGGACTTTGTGTATTTTGTCCAGGTCTGTTTTCAGAATCCATGGGCGGTCGTTTTCACTGGGCCTGGGCACTGCTACAGTTCCTTCGGTTTTGCATCACGGCGGAGCAACTGTGGAGTCTGTGATGACCGACGATCTCGATCTGGTGACTCTGGCCACCTATCCATTTGTTGCCGAGGCTCAGACGGCGAAGGTCATCCTTGAAGGACAGGGGATCGTCGCCGTGTTGGCCGACAGCGAGCTTGTGCAAACCAATTGGATGCTCGGCAGCGCGGTCGGCTATGTGAAACTGCAAGTACCGCGGCAATCGGTCGAGCATGCGGCTAGGATCGTGGAAGAGTTGAGTCGAAAGCGGCAACAGCGAGCGTTGACTCCAGAGAGACCCGACCAGGACGTGTGCCTCGAATGTGGAGCCACTCTGCCTGAGGACGCGACCGTGTGCTCGAAATGTGGCTGGACCTTTCTCTCGGCCGTCGAAGGCCAGCCGTCGCCGGATGAAGAACCGAATGAGCTTTGACCGAAATCGATCGCCACAATCTTCGCCATTCGCCACACAGTCGCCAATAGCGACGAATCACACCAACGGAGGGAAGTGATGCCATTTTCACATTTTGAACCTCGAAGCTCAAATTACAAATTACGAATTTCAAATTACAAGTTTCAAATCTTCGTTGCCACTTTGCTAGTGTTTCTCGCCGCCAACGTCCCGGCGGCCGACAAGGACATTCAGCCGGTCACGTCGATCGAAGGAATCACCGAGTTCCATTTCGACAATGGCTTGAAAGTCTTGCTTTTCCCCGATCCCTCGAAGCCGGCGGTCACGGTCAACCTGACGATCTTCGTCGGCTCGCGGCACGAAGGGTACGGAGAGGCGGGGATGGCTCACCTGTTGGAGCACATGGTCTTCAAAGGGACGCCGACGTTCGCCGACATCCCAAAGGCGTTGAAAGATCGGGGCGCAGAGTACAACGGCACGACGTGGCTCGACCGCACGAACTATTTCGAGACGTTGCCGGCCAGCGATGACAACCTGGAGTTCGCGATCAAGCTCGAAGCCGATCGCATGCTCAACAGCTTCATCAAGGCCGAAGACCTTGCGTCCGAGATGACCGTCGTCCGCAACGAATTCGAGAGCGGCGAGAACCGAGCCTCGTCGGTGCTGATGCAGCGGATGATGTCGGCGGCGTTCGAGTGGCACAATTATGGCAAGTCGACGATCGGCAATCGAGCTGATATCGAGCGAGTGCCCGTCGAGAATCTGCGCCAGTTCTACAAGAAATTTTATCAGCCGGATAACGCGATGCTCGTCGTGGCCGGGCGGTTTGAGCCGGAGACGGCGCTCAAGTTCGCGGCCAAGTATTTCGGCTCGCTGCCGAAGCCGGAACGAACGCTCGACAATACATACACCGAAGAGCCGGCTCAGGACGGCGAGCGGCTCGTGACGTTGCG
>CAYSHJ010000487.1:0-13085 GCA_964430385.1 uncultured Planctomycetaceae bacterium | reverse complement strand
TTGAGCTTCGGCGTCGTTGGCGCTGGTGACGCTGACGAGTCCTTTGCGGCGCGAGATACCGTAGATCATCGACTTCGCCAGTCCGCCGCTGCCGATAATCATCACATTGCGGCGATCAAGCGGCCGAGCGTCGCTGGCGGCCTTGCCGAAGGAGGATTCCAACGCCTTCACCGCGCTGCGCCACACGCTGTTGTACGCGGTCCAAGTTTCCTGCTGCTTCAGGAACAGGTCGCCGCATTGGGTCATCTGTGTGACCTCTTCCATCTTGTCGGCCAAGGGCAACATTTGACCGGCACTTTGTCCAGCGGCGAACAACACGTTGACCTTCAGGGCCTCGAGCATCTGTTTGAATTTTTCGAACCGTTCCGTGGCGACCGGCAGGCAACGCATGTTGAGTTTGCAGCGGTCGAAGAGTTTGTTCATCGTCCGCACTGTGGCGGCCTCGGTGTCGCCCAGACCGCAGACCGCGAGGAACCGCGTCTGTGCATTGATGCTCTGCCAGCCGTAGGTCTCGTCGAGTTCAAAGACGGTGGCTTGATCTTCGAACGCCTCCATCCCCTTTTCAAGCGCGGCGTAAATCCACGGCGAACCGTATTTGCGTCCGAGCAGTGAGAACGTCAGTCCGGTTCGTCCCAGTCCCAACCCGACGACGGGAATCTCGCGCTTCTTGGAGACTGCGGCCAAGAGGGGCCACGCGGCTTCCAAAGTTGGCGTGGGCCACGTGAACTTGACGATGTCGGCCTGGACCTTCGCCGCTTGCGCGAAGATGGCGTCGATGTTGCTGGTCAGTGGACGATCGAGACTCGTATAACTGATGACGCGCTTGGTCTTCCCGAATCGCGGGATGGACTTCGCGGTCTCCAGATCAAGCTCGATGTACGACGGTCCGGCGACGATGGCCGAGCGTAGCAGTGTGATTCGCTCCGCCTCCGTCCCTTCCCAAGCGCCCCCCTGTTCTTGGTTGCGACAGGAAACCAGGATTGGCTTGGGAATGCCTTCCATGAGCTCGCCGACATTGGGTTCCTTGATGAGATGATCCAAACCCAACTCGACGATGTCGCAGCGCGCGGCCGCGTTGAGCAGATCCACTTTGGCGAGAGTCCGTGATTCCGGCGAAACAGAGATGCAAATCATGATGGCCAGCCGACAGGTACGAGGAATTGAACGATTCGGATTGCCTCGGGGGATGGGAATGGAAGCGGCGCAGTATATCATTCCTCGTCGGGAAGATTCAGCGTCATGCGTCTGGAGAATCAAATTACCTTGGCGCGGGCTGGTGCCCGCAGCCCAAGAGATTTCGGCCACGGATGAAACACCGATGAAACACGGATCAAACAAATCGACGCGAACGAGAACCGTGCGGCGACGGCCGTTGCGCTGCCTTGGGAAGTGAGTGCAATTCCGGGTTTCATCTGTGTTTCATCCGTGGCTGAACAACCTTCGCGCCACGCAAAGATTTCCAACGTTTGCAGTACAGAAAGTCCCGAGTGAAACATCATGCATACCGTAATTGCGGAAGCGCTCCAACATGTGTTTGAGAAACGGGACGTCCCCGAAGAAATCTGCCAAGCCGCAGTGGCTGCCATCATGGACGGGCAGTGCGACGACGTCACGATCGCAGCCTTCTTGACGGCGCTGCGTGTGAAGGGTGAAGCGATGTCTGAGCTCGTCGGTGCGGCGCGCGCGATGAGCCAGCGGGCCGAGCGAGTTCCCACTCAACGGCAAGGGCTGCTCGACACCTGTGGCACCGGTGGCGATGAACTCAAAACGTTCAACATCAGCACCGCGACGGCCTTTGTGGCCGCCGCCTGTGGAATTCCCGTGGCCAAGCACGGCAATCGCAGCGTTTCCAGCAACTCAGGTTCTGCGGATGTTCTAGAAACACTCGGCGTCCACACGCAGTTGACGCCGGTTCAGGTCGCGCTCTGTTTGGACCAAATCGGCATCGGGTTTTGTTTCGCTCCGGTATTCCACCTTGCGATGCGGCATGCGGCTCCGGTGCGAAAGGCTCTGCGGTTTCGGACGCTGTTCAACCTGCTCGGCCCTCTGACGAATCCAGCCAACGCCCAGTTTCAACTGCTGGGAGCCTCCCGCACGGCAATCGCACAAAAGCTGGCAAAAGCATTAGCTCGACTCGGACGACGACGAGCGTTCGTAGTGTGCGGCAACAATCAGCTTGATGAAGTCAGCCTGTGGGGCGAAACGGCTGTCTTCGAAGCAGTCGGTGGCAACGTTCGACGACACACCTGGGCGGCCGCGACGTTCGGATTGCCAGAGTGCCGCGTCGAGGACTTGAAGGTGGATTCACCCGCCGAGAGTGCTGACCGTATTCGAGCCGTCTTTACGGGTGAGCGCGGAGCCGCGCGCGACATCATCGTCGCCAATACCGCTGCCGCACTCATCGCGGCCGAAGCGGAAACTGATCCGCGCGCCGCGGTTCAGCGAGCCAATGGAGTCATTGAATCAGGCCAAGCCTCGGCGCTGCTCGACCGATTCACTCAGTTCACTCAGTCGCTCGGCAGCGGCGCCGCTTGACTTCGCGATCGTTTCAAGTTTGCGTCGTGGCAGCGTCAAGCGTTGACTTGAGTTGCCGCGCGTCGTACCTATAATTCCAACCCCTCTTGAGCGAGTCGGAAGATTTGATTCGCGCGACGGTTTTGGTTTCTTCGAATCCGATTGAAAGTGTGACGGAACAGGCTATGGGCACGTGGTTTCGCAATGTGTGGTTTGCGGTTTCGACCGTCATCAAAGGGATGGTGGTCACGATCTTGACGATGCTCAAGACGTATCGTCGGCGGACGTTCACGGAAGTGTTCGAATACCCGGAGGTTCCCGTTCCGGTGAAAGCGCGTTATCGCGGCTTTCACCGCTTTGACCTGACGACCTGTATCGGCTGTGAGAAATGCGCGGTGGCCTGTCCGGTCGACTGCATTTACATTGAGAAAGTGAAAAGCCCGGTCGGCAAGGGCTTCCGCATCGACGGCTTCGCGGTCGACTATACCAAGTGCATGTTCTGTGCGTTGTGCATCGATCCTTGTCCTGTCGACTGTATCTTCATGGGGTCCAACCACGACCTGAGTTGTTACAGCCGCGACGGCTGCATTGTGGATTACGCCAAGCTGCCGTTGCAGGTCGCCTGGGGCCAAACCACGTTGAACCCCACCGCCGTGGCCGAATCGAAAGTGCTCTACGAGCCAGTGTGGGTTAAAGGGGAACCGAGTCCATTTGGATTCGAGAGCAGCGAGCATTAGCCATGAATGCGACCGTCGTCGAGCAAAAAAAGTACTTCACCGTTGCCGAGGCCAATCAGCGATTGCCACTGGTCCGCGTGATCGTGGATGACATCGTGCGACTGTTTGTCGATGTGCAAGATCGACAACAGCGATTGCTGGAATTGCGCAAACGCAACCCGTGTCGGCCTCAGCAACAGCCGGCGGTCTATTCCGAAGAGATCGAACACATGGAAGCCGATCTGCAAGCCGACATCGAACGCTTGCAGGGCTTCCTGGGCGAGTTGAAGGAACTCGGCGTCGAACTGAAAGACCCCGCCGAGGGTTTAATCGACTTTCCGACGCTCGTCGAAGGCCAAGAAGCCTGCCTGTGCTGGAAACTTGGTGAGCCGGACGTCGGATTCTGGCACGATCTGAACGCTGGCTTTCGAGGCCGGCAACCCGTCGCGGACCTACTGCCTTGCTCCCGCTTCGAGGAATCCAAAGAGTAAGCAAACATGACGGACGTTGTGGGACATATCGTGCTGTTCGTGGTGGCTGGGATCGGCATCATCCTGGTCCCTCTGGTGATCGGCCGGTTCGTGCGGCCGAAGCTGCCGACGCCAGAAAAGGATGCCGTCTACGAATGTGGCGAACCGACGATCGGGTCCAGTTACATTCAGTTCGACCTGCGGTACTACGCCATCGCGTTGTTGTTCATCGTTTTCGACGTCGAAGTCGCGTTCTTTTTCCCGTGGGCGGCGGTCTTCGGCGGCACGATGCAATTGACCGATTCGCGTCTGTCGGACGCGGCTCGCATTCAACTCTCCGAGAAGCTCTTGAATGTCGCTCCCGGAACATTGACCTCTGCGCAAGCCATTCAACCGGACACGGCTTTGACGTTGGGCTTCGCCAGCATGATCGACATTCTGGTCTTCTTCGGAGTGTTGATGGTCGGCTTCGCGTACGTCTGGAAACGTGGCGATCTGGATTGGGTTCGAGCGTATCAACCACCCGCGACGCTCGAAGCCGCCGAGGCGCGAGGCTCCTCGACTGTTTAATGCCGACGTCGCTGAATTCGCAAGAATTCAGAACGGCATTGGAATCAATCTCTGAATTCTTGCGAATTCAGCTCCTTGAAAATGATATCGGTTGGAACCATGAAGGCTGAGGAAATCCATCAATTGCTGGTCAACACGTTCGACACCGGCAAGATTGCCGGCAAGATCACCGGATCAAATTTCACGGCGAAGGATCCCTGGATCGAGGTCGCGGCGGACGCGATTGTCGAAGTTGCTCGCTTCCTGAAGCACGACGAGCGACTGCAGTTCGATCACCTGAACAATCTGACCGGCGTCGATTACTGCGAACCCGATCCGAAGAAAGCGGCCAAATTCAATCATCCGCCGCACATTGAAGTCGTCTATCACCTGACGAGCTACTCGCTGCGACATCGCATCACCGTCAAAGTCAAAGTCCCGCGTTGGAAGGACGAATCGACGAAGTCGCTCCCCGAGGTTCCGACCGTGTCGAATGTGTGGGCGATCGCCGATTGGCATGAGCGGGAAGCGTACGACTTGGTCGGTATCAATTTCACCGGACACCCGAACCTGCGCCGCATTCTCTGTCCCGAGGATTGGGAAGGTCACCCGCTCCGAAAAGATTACGAGTTCCCCTTGGAATATCACGGTGTTCGCGGTCGGTAGTGCTGGTTGGAAATCCGAGATTTGAAATCCGAGATTTGAAATCTGAGATTTGAAATCTGAAATTTGAAATCTGAGATCTGAAATCTGAAATTTGAAATTTGAAATCCGAGGCCCCGATGAGCCTAACGTTGGAAGATCCTCGCATCGTCGAGTTCGATGTCCGCACAGACGAGATGTTGGTCAATATGGGTCCGCAGCACCCGAGCACTCACGGCGTGCTGCGACTGCTGCTGCGAACCGACGGCGAGATTATTCACGAGATCACACCGCACATCGGCTACCTGCATCGCTGCGCCGAGAAGATCGGCGAGAATCTCGCGACGCCGCAATGGGTGCCGTACACCGACCGCATGGACTACCTTGCCGGGATGAACATGAATCTCGGCATGGCCTTGGCCGTCGAGAAGCTGATTGGCCTGGAAGTCCCCGAAAAAGCGGTGGTCATTCGCGTGCTGGTGGCGGAACTGGGTCGCATCGCAAGCCACCTGGTCGGCATGGGAGCGTACGGACTGGACCTCGGCACGTTCAGTCCGTTCCTGTACGCCTTCCGTGAACGCGAAATCATTCTCGATCTCTTCGAGGAGTTGTGCGGCGCCAGATTGACTTACAGCTATTTCACGATCGGCGGCGCGACGCACGATCTGCCCGACATGATTCCAATTCCGCCGGGTTTGGCTGGGCTGACCAAACGCAGCCAGAAACTGAAGCTGACATGGCTGGACGCCGTGGCGATGTTCCTTGACTGGCTGGAGCCGCGCATCAACGAATATCACACGTTGCTGACGCGCAATCAGATCTTCATTAAGCGGACCGCCGCCTTGGGCATCCTCAGTCAAGAGATGGCGATCAATTACGGCTGCACCGGCCCCGTGCTCCGTGGCAGCGGCGTGAATTGGGATCTCCGCCGCGATGGCGAGCCGATCTATACGCAGATGTACGCTGGCTACGAATTCGATGTCGTCTATGCGCCGTTCAAAGACACTCCGCGCGAGGTGGTCGCCGGCGACAACTGGTGCCGCTTCTACGTCCGCATGCTGGAAGTCGTGCAGGCGATTCGGCTCGTGCGGCAAGCGATGGCGAAGTACTCGAAGGCGCAAGGCGCTCATCGCGTTCCGTACAAGATGACCACCAAGCTGCCCGTCGACGAAGCGTATCTCGAAACCGAATGCCCGCGTGGCGCGATGGGATTTTATTTCGTCGGCAACGACAAGTCCGAGCCGTACCGTGCTCGAGCCAAGAGCTCCTGTTTCTGCAATCTCTCAGTGACATCTCCGCTATGCACGGGCTTTCTGCTGGCCGACATCCCCGCCATCGTCGGCTCACTCGACATCGTCATGGGCGAGATCGACCGTTAGGGCGAAGGTGAGCTGGCTCTAATCCAAATTGTGCCCGGGTTCTCGTTGCCTCGGACGCCATTCCGATGAACGAGCATCCCAACACGAACGGCGTCAGCGACATGAAGAAGGCGGCGAGCACAATTATCGGTGCGTGCGGTGAATACTATGCCGCCGCCTATCTCTCTGGCCTTGGGTTCGTTGTAGCTTTGCCGCGCGGGGGCACTCCAACGTGTGACTTGCTCGTCACCAACGAAAAGGGCGGACACGCGATCTGCTTGCAGGTCAAAACTGGGACTCAGGCTCATCAGAAAACGAAGAAGGAAGAATGGTACGCCTGGCCCACTTCCTACAGCGTAATCGAGAAGGATGACAAGAACCTATGGTACGCGTATGTATGGCTCAATGACTGGCCGCGGATCGATAATAAGCTTCCAGAAATATTTTCCGTTCCGTCCAACGTCGTCGTGGAGTTCATGAAGGCCCGCCGCAGCGAGACGAAGACACGACCGTTTTTTTGGATGTATGCGGACGCCGTCGAGAAATTCAAAGGGGCTTTAGGTTTGCAGTCGATTCGTGATGCTTTGGCCGTTGCTTCAAACGATCATTCGTGAACGCGTCGGAAACGCTCGCGGGACTTTGGACTACTCGGAATCACGCGAAACAGGTGGCGGAGTAGCGCAGAATCCCGTAAACCACTGGGGCAAGCCCAGTGGGGTCACTTGAATGAGGACTTATCATCACCGCTTCACGGCTCCAAACGCGGCGTAACAAGAATTTTTGTGAAGAATTTCGACCTCGCTGAAACCGACTGCTCGGAGTAAGTCCAGTTGAAACGAGACTGATCGCGGCGTGTCTTCTTTAATGATTCTCGCAAACATCTCATCCCGATAAGCGTCGCCACCAATTGTCGTGAGATACTCGCCGTAGCGCCGCCAATGAATGGGCTGAACTGCCGGGATTGGGCTCTCGACGATATCGAAAATCCAAATCGAACCATGCGGCTGCAATGCGTCGTAAAGTTTTTGAAAAACCGTCCGCCACTCGTCGTCGGTGCGCAGGTGGTGAAGGACGGCGGAAGCCAGAATGATGTCGAATCGACCTTGCCCAAGATCAATTTCCCGAATATCGGACTGCATCGCCTCGACGGCACCGTTTGTCTTGGGCTGAATTCTTGCCATTGCGCGATCAAGCATGACTTGGCTGAGATCAACCAGAGTGACGTTGAGGTTTGGCATTCGTTCCAAGAGCCTCAACGTGTAATTCCCAGCTCCGCAGCCGACATCGAGAATATTTTTAGCGTGGGGAGTCGTGAGCGCCGCTGCTTCTGCCACGAGACTCATCGCCAACGGCGCATCAACCGTGGCCACCTGACCCGTTTCAAGGTTGGAGTAGCGGTCAATTTCCGCGTCGAAACGGCGACGGATCTCATCAACTGTAGATTTGGACGTTTCCATTTGGCTTCACCCAGTTCGCTTTCCAGATTCGACACGTTCCTATCCACTGCATTGCCGAATTGGTTGTGGCCGGCTACCTGCGCGCTCGTTCCGATCTCATCGAGCGTGCCATTTTGTCATCGCTGGTGGCATGAAAATCGTTTATGCCATATGGCTCTATCGAGCGTTTATTTCCCACAGGCCCGAGTTTCATTCTTTGGCTCCGTCATCATCGTCCTCGCCATCCAAATGAAACTTGTGAAACAACCGGTGAATGAGTGGAGCCAGGATCACGGCCATCATCGTGAGAAATGCGACACCGCTGTAAAGAGCGTAGAACGTCGCAAACAGCTTTCCTCCAGTCGTGATCATCTTATCGACCGGACCCATGCCCGTGAGGATCATGGCGGCGTTCAACAAAGCGTCGATCCAAGACAGATTGGCGAAGTGGTGATAGCCGACACCGCCCATCAGAAGCGACACGGTGACAATCAACAGCGTTACTGCAAAGCTGCGTCCCAAGCGGAAAACGAAAGCGGCACGAGGAAGCAGAGGTTCGTGTTTCTTTTCAAACATCGGGATGAAACCTCCCGCCACAAGGGGCGAATGCTTCCAATTGGCTGGCAACGTTTCGGGCGTTGATGCTCTCGCACGTCATCGTGAAAATCATCGGACAGGCGAGTTCTGTAACGGCAAGACAGCTCATCAGCCCGCCGACTTCGCGAAATCCGCGAGCGTCGACAGCACGCGATGGAGTTGGTCGTCCAATTCGCTGAACACGTCCAGCGCGGAATCGAGTTGTTGATTGGCTCCCAGTGTTTCGAGACGTTGAGCGATTTCCGTCGCGGACTGTGCTCCGAATTGGGCGAGTGAACCTTTAAGCTTGTGCGCAAGTTGTTGGATTCGCGAAGGATCGTGTTGGTCCACGGCTTGTCGCAGGTCAGTCAGCCACGGCGGAGATTCGACAAGAAAAATACAGACCAATTCACGGAGCAAGTCTCGATCGCCCGCGACACTTTTCAACGCGGCATTCCAGTCGATGCCGGCGGACTCCTGGGACGCTGAGACGTCACGGTCTGTTGAAGTGGATGTCGCCATCGTCACGGCGGAGGGAATCAATTTGGCGATCGATTCCAGGAGTTCCTGAATCTGAATCGGCTTAGCGACGTAGCCGTCCATGCCGGCCGCCAGGCAGCGTTCGCGGTCTCCTTTCATGGCGTGAGCCGTCAGGGCGATGATCGGCAGATGCCGCGTGGTCCCTCGTTCGCGGCGGCGAATCTCGGCGGTCGTTTCTAAGCCGTCCAGTTTGGGCATCTGGACGTCCATCAACACCACATCGATCTCGGTTCGCTGCAAAACCCGCAAGGCCTCGACGCCATCATTCGCGACGGTGACGTAATGGCCGTGCTTCTCCAAAAGTCGTGTTGCCAGTAGTTGATTGACGGTGTTGTCTTCGGCGAGCAGCACTCGCAGTGGCGTCAGGTTTGGAGAGGATGTTGCGACCGTTGACTTGGCTGGTCGAGCATCCGTTGTCGTCGCACCGCCGCGTGCGAGCACTTGCACGATCCGATCGAACAGGTCGGACTGCGTGATCGGCTTGATCAGGTAAGTTGTGATGCCGATCTCACGGCAACGAGCCACGTCGCCCGACTGTCCGCCGGACGTGAGCATCATCAGCGCCGAGTTGGTCAGGCCGGGGTGTTCGCGAATTCGCATCGCCAAGTCAAAGCCGTCCATGCCGGGCATGTGAGCATCCAACAGCACCAATGCAAACGTCTGCTGACAGGCTGCGGAATGGTCCAATTCTCGCAATGCCTCGGCGGCGCCTGCCACCACTGTCGGTAGCAGGCGCCAATTCGAGAGCATCTCCGACAGAATGCGGCGGTTGGTGGCGTTGTCATCGACGACCAAGACACGCAGCCCCTCAAGTTGTACCAGCGTCTGGGGCGACGGCTGATCGACGAGATGCTGTTGCACTCCGAACCGAGCCGTGAAGTGAAACGTGCTGCCGCGTCCCACTTCGCTCTCGACCCAGATACGCCCACCCATGAGTCGCACCAAGCGCCGCGAAATGGCCAGCCCCAAACCGGTGCCGCCGAATCGCCGAGTCGTTGAGCCATCCGCTTGCTCGAACTCGTTGAAGATCACTTCCCGTTTTTCCACGGGAATGCCGATCCCCGTGTCACGGACGCGGAGGTGCAGTTCGATCTCGCTTGGATCGGGCGGCGGCGAGCCTTCAGTGTCATCGTCGGGCTTCATCACTGGCACTGCATCAGCCGTTGTCGCCGGGGTAGAATTTGTCAACGACACTTCGACCACAACTTCGCCGGCTTCCGTGAACTTGATCGCGTTCCCAACCAGGTTGACGAGGATCTGTCGCAAACGGGGCTTGTCGCCGATCAGCCCATCGGGGACGCGGGGCGCAATAGATGCCGCCAGTTCCAGGCCTTTGTCATCGGCTCGCTGGGAGAGCGTGTGCAGGATCTCGCCCAAGCTGTCGCGCAATAAGAACTCCGCGGGATGAAGTTCGAGTTTTCCGGCTTCCATCTTCGAGAAGTCCAAGATGTCGTTGATGACATATAGCAGCGCGTCGGCCGAAAATTTCACGAGCGTCAAGTATTCACGTTGCTCCGGCTGGAGGTCTGTCTCCAGCGCCAATTCGGTCATGCCCATGATGCCGTTCATCGGCGTGCGGATTTCGTGGCTGACGTTGGCCAGGAATTCGCCCTTCGCGCGGTTGGCGGCTTCGGCGGCCTCCTTGGCCTTTTGAAGTTCTTGCCGTCCCCGCACGATTTCGGAAATGTCGCGCACGATCGCGGTGCAAAGCAATCCTTCTTCCAGCCGAACGGCACTGACCGAAAGCGACATCGGAAACGATTGTCCATTCCGGCGGCGACCCTCGACTTCACGGTCAAGCAGGAGCGCGGCAGACTTTGATTCTCTCTCCGGAGTCATTCCGTTCAACCGGCTTTGAACGAGCAACTCACGGATTGCGGCAACAGACCGCGGTGTCAAGATGACTCCCACCTCGAGTCCCAGAATGTCGTCCAACGGCCAGTCAAACATCTGCACGGCAGCGTTGTTGTAGGAGGCGATTCGCAGACCGTCGTCGAGCGTCAGAATTCCGTCCGCGGCGTGATCGACCACCGCGCGCGTGTGAGCTTCCACCTTTGTGAGTTGCCGAGTCGTCCGCCGTAACCGCCGAGCAAACAGCCCCATCCCCGCCAAGCCGACGGCATACGCGCCGACCATCAGATCGATGCTCCATTGCAAACCGGTATGCGCCTGCTTGACCGCCTGATCCAGTGGCAGGATGACTTCGAGCACTCCACGCACGTCGCCTATTTTCCAATCGGTCTTTGGGCTGTCGGGGTGCGAGTTGTGGCAAGCCACGCACTTCGCCTCCATGCGGTCAGCCACCGCGTAGCGCAAGGAGGGACGCTCGTCATACGTTTCAAATCGCGAAAACGGGATTTCAGAGTGCTCGCGCAACGCGCGCAACGCCTCTTTCTCAAACACTTCGAGCTCTCTGTCACGACGGTGTGGGAAAGGATAATCGCTGTACAACCTCACATGCGCGCCTTTCCGATCCTCGCCCAATTCTTTTCCGATGGCGATCGTCAAGGTGGCCGGCAGAGGAATTGCCCGGTCACGAGTCACGTACTCGTGTGTGACCTCCACGTCCTTGTCACGTAAGCGCTCCACGACCTCGCTCGTGTACAGTTTGCGAAATTCCTCGATCGTTTTGGCCTGCAGATCCGCCCCTTGCAGAGCCATCTTCTCATAGAGGTCGGTCGACGTCAGGTACAGGAGCCGCAACAACAGCAGAGTGCTGATCGCCAGCATGATCAGCAGCACCCAAAAGGCGCGTTCTCCCAGGTCGGCCAATTGGCTGACTCGCTCAGCGAACCGCCTTGTTTTAGATGGCGAGGCTGACGCGGGCGGATTGGTGACCATCAGGTTTTTCCCAGTGCGGTCGGGCGGCGATTCCGTGGGATGGATTGTCAATCCGTCCTCTAAGATTCGCACACTTTGGCGGGCTCGACGCTTCCAGTCGCCGGCATGGCTAGCTTCAACATTCGCACTTCGTTGCCGGCAGAATTGAAAGTGACTTCATCCATGAACGTGCGCATCAGCATCAGGCCGCGGCCGTGTGGACGAGCCAGATTCTCCGGGTCCGTGGGATCAGGCAGCGAGCTCGGATCGAAACCCGGCCCTTCGTCACGAATGACATACATTGCCTCGCCGCGCGAAAGCTTGGCCGACACGTGAATGTGGCGATCTTTATACGGTAACTCCTGCGTGCGACGCGTGGCCAAGTCCAGATACAACTGATGATCCTGCTCGCGCAGTTTTGACGAGACCTCCAAGTTGCCGTGGTAGTATGCGTTCAGCAGCGCTTCCTCGAGTGCGATTCCGACGCGCAGGCCGTCAGAGCCTTCGCAGATTCGCATGCCGCTTAAGTTCTGCTGCAAGTGCATCGACAGTGACAACACCAACGCCAATTCGTTCTCCAAAACGAACTCCGTTTCCCAGCGTTCCTGACGATTCAAAACGCGCGCCTGCGTCCGCTGTTCGCGAGACATCGCTAACACTCGCAACGCCACTTCCGCCAGTTCCTCGGCCAGCACTCGTTTGGGCACGTAGCTCGACGCGCCGGCCTGCAACGCTTGAACGGCGATCTCCTCGCTGCCGGCAGCCGTCATCAGGATGATCGGAATCAGCGGGTACTGCCGCTTCAACATCCCGACCAACTCCAGACCATTGATCTCCGGCATCTGCAGGTCGGTGACGACCAAGTCCGGCAAATGCTCTTCGACTCGCTCCAGCGCCTGCCGGCCGTCCTCCGCGTAATACACTTCGGCGTCAGTGCCCTTCTCCAAAAGACGGCCAGCCAAGCGACGATCGAGCGGGGAATCATCCACTACCAGTACACACGCCATGATCCACTTCCTGTCGAGTGCCACGAAATAAAAGTCGGTTCGATGTGACGAGCGCCGCCGGTCCAAGAGAAATGCGAAAGGAGTCTAACTCTCCGCGCGATCGCATTTCAAACAATGAGCGGAAACACCGGCCGGCGAACCAAGCGAAACGGCAACGATTGCAAGTCGCTCGTGCAGGGGCCGAGCGTGTTGACCGTGTGGCTGTGCATTGCGATTGGATCGTACGCGCGGCGATGCGCGACCGCCGCTTTGACGCCAATCACCGACAACGTTTCCGGATCGATTCCCTGGCTCCGCAGTTGGCCCAAATCGAATGGCGGCGTCTTGCGACTGGTCAACAACACGCGGATGCCCACATGCCTGATCACGGCACACGGCCCCATGTCGATCTGAATTCCCGACATCGACGCCAAGTGGCTGTGCCGATCTTCCAGAGTGAACTTCCCGTCGCTGACGG
>CAYSHJ010000486.1:0-1790 GCA_964430385.1 uncultured Planctomycetaceae bacterium | reverse complement strand
CGTTGCGCGCTCTGCCGCGAGCGACGCGAGCTTCAACTCTCGCACATCAGCCTAGCTCGCCGAGGCCCCTGAACCCCACGCACCCCGACCGAGGGTACCGTATGACCATTTCTATCAACTCGCTCGACGCTGAGCGTGCGTTCTTCCAGGATTTCTTTGGTGTCGGCCACAATCCGGGCTTCGGCTGTCAGCTTCGCAAGGCAGCAGCCGAAGCAATCATGGCAGCGTATGAGAAGGAAACGGACGAGGACCGGAAAAAACTTCTAGTCGTCAACCTTCACCAGCAAGTATGCCTCACGTTCGAGGACATTGGGGCGGTGATGCTTGCGATCGAACGAAAGCTGTCAAAGGGCGTCGATTTCCTCGAAACGTATCTGCTCTACCGCCCAGGCGAGGCTTACATCAGTGAGGTGTTATCGGGCAAGAGTGACACGGAGATTCTGGAGACCTTCGGTTTTGGCGAGGAACTTGAAGAGTTCTACAACAAATACGGGATACCGAGGCCGAAACTCTGGGAGTGGCGAAGGACCTTTCTCAGGCACGTAAAATCTGTTGCCGACACCCAAAACGAGCGGAAAACCATCTGCAATAAGACCAAGCATGGCGCCGTCATCCTCAGCCGTGGTGGCGAGATCTTGAGGGGGGTAGGTGACCCACAGCAACTCTGTGCGCTTTCCTTGAACAAGGACAAGGCAACTAATCTTTACCAGTGGACCACTGAAAGCTTTCGCTATAGCAATGCCGAGGTCCGTTTCTGGTTCCAGTTAACCAGGGATGAGCCAGAATTGTTACTCAAGCCTCTGGCGTTTCAATACGTCATCCGCTTCCACCCAGACTTGCGGCCGAAGTGGTTCACGAAGATGGGATTGACCTAGGGGGAAACTGTCCCGGCCCGTGCACCCTCACTGCACGGCCACCGCGTCGCTCCCACACCCAGAGAGCGACATTCCCGCGAGGGAATCGTCACACGCGGTAGAGGTCGAGCTTGAAAACCGCCATCCTCGCCCACATGATCCCGTGCGGAACTGGAGGGCTCGTCATGCGGATAAGCGGACTCGAGATTCTCGGGATGGTGCTTGTGCTCGCGTTTGTCATCGCCGTCGTCGGACCAATTGGGTACGCGATGGAAGGTTTACCGAGCATGTTCTGGGCAATCGGGGGCGCTGTGGCCTGGGTCATGATCTTCGCTCTCGCGGCGAAGACAAGTTCCGCCAAAATGCACGCTTCCGCTCTCGTCGGTGGGTGGCTGTGCGGTACGGCCTGGGCACTAAACTGGCTGGTTATGCGAGGACTCAGCGACGCGATTAGCGATGCCGGCATTCACCAGTGGGGTATCCTGCCGACCTTGATTACCAGTCCACTCGCCGGGATCGCCGGCGGTCTGCTGGGAGGAATGGCCTTCGGCCAGAGCGGCCGTAAGTATGCAACGGCTCTCGGTCTGGCATGGGGTACGGTATCCGCAGTAGCACCGTTCACCGTTTTCAAAGAGCTGCCAACACTAATCTACGTGGGACTCTGCGCCGTGATCGGATTCCTGGTTGCTGCAGTCGGAGTCCCTGTAGGCTTCCGCCTTGGTCGGCTGCTTCGTCCGATCGTATTCGTCTTCGACGAACTGCGCCCGTATCTCAACGAGATGGCAGTGCCGTTTGCCGGCTTCGTCAGTGGATACATCGCTCTCGTTCTCCTCTTCACGGGTTTGATTGGATCTCTTTGGCGCATGGACCCGAGCGGGGCTTTCCTGGGTTTCCCCGCCGCCCCACAGTTCTTTGACTTCGTGCATTTCTCCGTGG
>CAYSHJ010000485.1:0-22322 GCA_964430385.1 uncultured Planctomycetaceae bacterium | reverse complement strand
TCCCCGTGCTCCAGATTCACACCGCCAATGTCCTTGAGCGTTGTGAAATACCACTCGGCCCCGTCACGCAGCCACTGCTGAAAGACCGGATCACTGGGATACGGTGTGCCGGGCATGTCTTTGCCATCTGCCTGCACCATCAAGCGGACTTGCGGATGCTTGGCCAGAAACGTGTTGATGTTGAAGGGATGATCGCCTCCGAAATAGAAGCCGCCATAACCCATCGTGCCGATGCCCGGCAGGATCTTCACTCCGTTGGCTTTGGCGTATTTGCTGACCGACTGAGCCGTTGCCAGTCCGCCATGAGCGTCGTTGGTGAAGCCCCAGACGATCAGGCCGTTGAGCTTATGATCCGCCTGGAAATCGACGACTTTCTGAAACGTGTCCACAAAACCGTTGGGCTGGGCGAGGTACGGTTCCAGCGTGCCGTTGGCGTCCACATGCTTGGTCTGATGGATTTTTCTTAGATCGTCATCCCAGTTGGTGCAGTGAGTCCAATTCCAGAACATCCGCTTGGAAAATGCCGGCGCTTTGACCAGCCACAACGAGTTCTGTGGCACGATCCTCTTGCCGTCCAGCGAGCAGTGGTAATGCCATAGCTCGCCCACGCCGTATCTCAGGCCGTCCGGATCGCCGCCGACCACCACGGCCTGAGTCGTTTGGGAATCGGTGGAAATCAGAAAGCCTTGCGGCAGGAGATCGGCACTCAAAGCAGCCGCGGGCAGGAATTGCTTCACCTCGGAGCGCGAGGCTTTCGTGCAGAGCACAAACTGGAGGTCTCCCGCGTCCTGCTTCTGGTTCGGACCGACGACTCTAAAAGTCAGCCCCGTGTGCTGCTTGATCAGCGTCTTGAGCCGTTGCGCCGCGCTGGTCGCATCCGACGCGGCAATGATCACCCCCTGCTGGGCTGGAGCGTTTGCAGCATCACGGTTCGGTGTTGGAATCGACTTCGACTGCGAGGGGTCGTCGGCAGCCACTTCGGCTGCGAACAATCCGAGCACAAGCAGGGCGATCATTGACTTCATGGGAGCGTCTCGATGTTTTGAAATCACATGACGCGGTAAGTCGCGTTCATGGCCCCATCACTCAGCGAGGAAGAATTTAGGAGTCCAACGAATGAAGGGAGACAACGAATGAGGTGCAATTTGTTCGGGCGGTGTCGCGGTGAATGATTGTCTTCGGCAAGTGACCGACTTGCGCAACGCGGTAGTTCGTATATGGAACGAAGTGAATCGCCGACTTGCCGACCGCTGCGGTTCCCTCGGTAGCGTGTGCTCACTTTCGCTCCGTCAGTAGGCGGATGGCGTCCGCGGTCAGAGCACCGTCATAGCAGCGCAGGTCGGACATCGAGCCGTGAAAGTAGTTCTGCACGCCGAGGCCGATCCACAGGGGAGACTCGTTGCTCAGATTGAATGCGGGGCCGTCTCGCAACTGACTGGATGAGGTGAGCTTGCCGTTGATGTAAAGCTCCAGCTTTCTCCCGCGACGGATGGCGGTCAGGTGCGTCCACTCCCTGCCGATGTCGCGTTCGTGGCTGACGACCTGACCGGCTTGAAGTGACAACACTCGCCCCAGCGAGGGATCGGCGGGAGTGTCCAGTGCTCGACCCTGACACGAACCGGTCCCTGCAAACAGTCGGCCCTGAAAGCTGGTTAGGCAGGTGATGCGAGCCCAGGTGTGGGTCTGCGCGACGTTCCAGTCCGCGCGGCGAGCCAGCGAACCGAGCAGCTTCCAGTCGCCGTCGGTTTCGTAACGATAGACCTCGGCCTGGGGGATGAGGCCGGCGTAGAGCTTGCCGTTGTAGATGGTGAGATTCATGACTTCGTTACAGGGCTTGGCGGAAGTTTCGGGCAAGCCTAACCGGCCGATGATCCCCCACTGGTCGTCCCCCTCGCGACGCAGCACATAACCTTGCGGCCAAGTCCCCAGCAGAATGTTCCCGCCGGCCACCTGCATGGAATGAATCTGGTTGATTTCGTGCGGAGCGGTGCCGATGCGTCGCCAAGTCTGCCCGCCGCCGTACTCATAAATGTTTCCGTGAGTCGCCGCGAACAGCTTGCCACCCCAGGGCAAGAGGCATTCAAAGTTCTTGCCATCGGGCGAACCGCAGTCGGTCCATGTCTGGCCGTCGTACTTGTAGGCATGTCCTTTTCCCACGCTGTCGATGCCGGCAAACAGTTCGCCGTTGAAGCTGGCCAGACAGAGAACTCGCGAACCGTTGCCGACCTGTCCCAGATCCTTCCAGCGCGTGCCCCCTTCGTAGACGAAGACTCGCGTGGGAGCCGGCGGCGGAGCACCCTTCAGTCCTCCCAGAGCCTGCACCCAGTCCCAAATGCCGGTGCCGGCGTAAAGCTTTCCCTGATGCACGAGCATCGACATCACCGAGTGATGGTTCGCGTCCTCGCCCAGCCGGCCGCAATCGACCCACTGCTTGTCGGCGGAGAAACGAAAGACTCGCGCCCGGTCCTGGGGTCGATCGGCGTCGGCGATGCCGCAATACAACGACCCCTCGAACGTGACGAGGTTGCTGATGAGCGAGTTCGACGGCCAAGGTTTGCCATGATCTTCCCAGTCACTCACATACCCGTCGTCGATACCGAAATGAATATGCCGCGTATCGGACATGGCATTGTACGCTGGCGAACTGCCGGCCACATGCAGATTGAACCCGCGCCGAGCCTGCGAGTCGAACTTGTTGACCAGATCGCCGAGCGTGGAGGTCATCGGCGTCTGACAGCGAATCCACAGGGCCAGTGAAAAATCCCTCGTGCCAAGATTGAGAGCGTCCGTGGACTCGATCCGAATGCGGCTATTGCGCCCATTGAAGATCGCGGCCCCGTCGTCGAACGTGAGATGCTCCGGCGACCCGTGCGCCGCCCCGACCACATCGCGCGCATCTTCGCGAAGCGGCCAGTGAGCGATCAGTTTCGCCGCCGGGGCTGGGTTCTCAGCTCTGATGGGTTCCGAGCCGAGCAGCACGCCGCACATCACGAAACAGACACTCCATCGCCAGCGATTTGATTGGAACATGACGGTCCTTCATTGGATTCGAGGCACTTCGTCGCAGAGGGCCAACGCTCACAGTGCCTGAGCCGAAACTGTCGGCTCCATTTTTACCAACGAGTGCCACGACATGGCAGAGAGTCGCGGATCGTTGCCCGATCAGCGACATTGCTCGCCTTGTCGAGCGGCTTGTGAGATCCTGCCGCGCGGCGAATCCGTCATTCACGAAGAGGGCCAGGAGTCCAACGAATGCAGGGAGACGACGAATGTTTCGACTCCTGTTCCCATTCGTCGTCTCCTTTCATTCGTTGGACTCTTTCCCCATTCCGGATTCGCCTCAGAGTGTCACTCGAAAACAGGACTTTGTGATGCACACCCCGCAAACCGTTCTCCGTATCGCCGCGCTAATTGTCGTCACGGCATTGTTGCCGCAGTGGTTGTTGGCGGAGACGCACTTCGTCGAAGCCGAGTCGTTCGCACCGTCCTCGTCGGGCTGGAAAGCGGTGACGACTCCGGAGGTTCAACGTGCGTCGCGCGTGAAGACGATGTGGGGCGCGGATGGGCCGGGGGATGCGATCGCGACGAAGACGGTGACGATTCAGCAGGCCGGGAAGTTCCGCGTGTGGGTGCGGTCGATTCAGGTCGGGGCGTGGCGCGGGCCGTTTCAAGTCAGCGCGTCGGTATCGGGGCGCGAGATCGCGGAGAAGGTGTTTGATTTGGAAGTGCTGCCGGGTGTCGTGGATTGGAACTTCGCGTGGCAGTCGTTCGAGGCGGAGTTGCCGGCGGGGGACGTGACGCTCACGCTGGCGAAGCACGAGCAGAAGAACTGCGTCGGGTATGTGCGGCATGTCGATTGTCTGTTGCTCACGACCGACTTCGATCTCAAGCCGAATCATCTGCCGTTTGGGCCGCAGATGTTTGTGCGAGTCACGCTCGGTGACGGCTATCAGCGGCCAGTTTATTTTCATCTCTTCGCGGACCACTATCGCGATCCGTGGTACAGCCATCATGCGATTGGCAATGCGGGGCTGCGCGATGAACTCGCTCCGCCGGGTGACGAGATGCTCAAGGAGGGCGAGCGGTCTCCGTGGTGCAACATCTCGCACATTGCCTATCAGGATTCGGGGGTCGCGCTGAGTTGCTCGGTGCGGCATTCGTATCACGAGAAGGCCGGACGACTGCGAGCGAAGTTGGAATTCGGGCGTGTTTCACGTGGGATAGGCTTCCAGCCTGTCGGGTCTGCGGGCGATTCACGACAGGCTGGAAGCCTATCCCACTACGGCGACATCGAGATCATCAAGACGTTTGACGTCGAGGCGTTACCGAACGGGCTGGTCGTGATTGTCCCGCCGGATTTGGAGTCGCCGGAGAACATCGCCATTCTGCGGCGAGATCGCGACTTCGCCGAGGAGACCGGGCGGCTGGCCGATGCGTTTCCGTGGCCGACGATCGGCAAGCGGCCGACGCGGATTCCGTTTCTGGTCAGCGAGAACATCGGCGGTTACGAGCTGCCGGTCGATGCGGCGGTGACGGCTCGCGAACAGAAGACGCTCGACAACTTCGGGTTCAATGGAGGGCACGGCCGAACGCTCGGCGGACTGTGGATGATGAAGAACGATTCGTACTGCCGCCCCGACATCGACGGCATGCGCGAGCGAATCAAGCACGACGTCGAGGCGTTCCGCAAATCGGGCCGCAAGCTGGACGACATCGCCTACTGCATGTTGATGGACGAGCCGACGGGCCAGCCGGCGTCATTCATGGCGCGTGACGAGGGCTATCGCGATCGCTTCCGCGAGTGGCTGAAGGGACTCGGCCTCACGCCGAAAGAGTTGCTCGAACCAGATTGGGATGCGGTGCGGCCGGTTGTTGAAACGGAGCGCGATCAACATCCCGCGCTGCATTATTTCACTCAGCGTTTTCGGACGGTGGCGCTCGGCGATTTCATGGCCGCTCAGAAGAAGATCATCGATGAGGCCCACGGCCGCTCGTTCCCGACGAACGTCAATTTCAGCGACGGGGCGGTCTATCACGCGAACTTTTGCAGTCAGGGTGTCGATTACTTCGAACTGCTCAATCGCGATGACTCGAACGCCATCTGGGGCGAGGACTGGGCGAATAATTCTTCGACGTATCAATGTGCCGCGTTCAACGTCGATCTGATGCGAGCGGCTGCTCGGAAGCGCGGGCAGACGATCGGGCATTACCTGATCGCCTACGGTCGCACGCCGTGGGACAACAAACTGAAGGCGACCGGCGAGACAGCTCGCGGGGTCCGCCAGTGGATGAATTTTTCTTACGGACCAAGCTGGGGCAGCCACGAGGGTGGGCCAGCGTGGAAGAGTTCGCTGTGGTACTCGAAGCCGGAAAGCTGGACCGCCAATGCCGAGATCCCGCGCGAAATCGGAGCGGTCGAAGACTGGCTGCTGACCGCGAAGCCCGCGCTGGCCGAGGTCGCGATTCTGTACTCGTCGTCGTCCGACATCTGGACGATGAACAACTTCGCGTTCGGCTTCGACCGCATGCACACCTGGCTGGCGCTGACTCACTCGCAGACGCCGGTCGACATCGTCCCCGAGCACGAAGTGGCCGAGGGGCAACTCGCGAAGTATCGCGTTTGCTACCTCTCGGGCCCGAACCTGTCGCGAGCCGCCGCCGACAAGTTGAAGACGTGGGTCGAAGCGGGCGGCACACTGTGGCTCACCGCCGGAGCCGCGTCGCGCGACGAGTTCAATCGACCCCTCGACACGCTGACCCCGCTGTTGCCTGTCGAACGCGGCGAACTTGTCGTTCACGAGCCGTATCAAGCCTCTGGACTGTTCCTGCATCATTTGACGAAACGGGACGAGGTGCGCATCGGCAACGGAGAAGAAGTCTCGAAGACCGTGCTGGAATGCCTCTCGGTGAAACAGACTCTCACCCGTAAGCCCGGAGTTCGATCGGAGGTGCTCGCGCACTTCCAAGACGGTTCGCCCGCCGCGATATCGGCCACGGTTGGTCGCGGTCGGGTTGATGTGCTCGGCTTCTTGCCGGGGTTGTCGTACATCAAGCCCGCGCTGCTGCATCGAGTGGCTCTCACTCAGAAGGCCGCACAGGTCGAACTCGGCAAGGCCGCTTGGACGCCGGAGGAATCTCGCGATGCCGAGTTGCTGAATCGATCGCTCAACCCGTGGCGTTATCCGTCCGACATCCGCGAAGCCCTGCTCTTACCGGTACGACAAACGAACCTCACCGCGCCGCTGACCTGCGACACACCGCTGGTCGATGCCGTCGCTCTGCCGTGCGAGCAAGGTGTGCTCATCGCGCTCGCCAATCACACGCTCAGCCCAATCGCACAACTCAAGCTGCAACTCAAGACCACTCGCCGAGCAACTCGCGTCGAGTCCGTGCATCGCGGCCCGATCCCCTTCGAGCAATCGGCCGACGGCGCGATTCGGATTACGCTGCCGCTGGATGCCAACGATTGGGTGAAGGTAGCCTGGGGGGAGAGTCCAACGAATTGAAGGAGACGACGAACGAGTTGCAAATCGTTCGAATAGCTCGGACGGCGTAGCCGGGCATGGATGGGACACAGAAAGTCGCGACGGCTGATGTTTTCGCAGCACCAGCCGTCACTCAGTGTGAGATGCCGCAGCACACTCGGAGTCTGAAATCGCTCAGGTCTGCATTGGTGCATTGCTGGCGGCCGATATATTGTGGTGATGCCAAGTGGTTCGCCTGATCGAACACGACCGATCAACCTGAGATGACTGACGAGGGAATCGAACAGATGCTGGAACTTGAAACGATCGTTCCTCGACGTGGCAGAATCTCGCGCCGGGCACTTTTGCAGGCGGGCTTTTTGGGGATTGGCAGCCTGACTCTGGCTGACCTGTTGAAGTTGCAGGCGCAGGCGGCCGTCAAACCGGCTCAAAGCGATACCGCCGTAATTTTGCTCTGGTGCGGTGGTGGTCCTAGTCAGCTCGAAACGTATGACATGAAGCCCGAAGCTCCGAGCGAAATTCGCGGGCCGCTACATGCCATCAAGTCGAACGTGTCGGGTATCGACGTTTGCGAACTGCTGCCGCATCACGCCCAGGTCGCGGAGAAGTTCACGCTCATTCGCTCGGTGAGTCACGGCCACGCCGGTCATCCTGACGGCACGTTTCGTTTCACCTCTGGCTTCGGTCAGGACCGAGTCGGCGGGATGTTGAGTTCCGAATCCAAGCATCCCTGCATCACCGCGGTGGTCAATCGCGCCTTGGGGATCACGCGCAACGGCATGCCCGTGTCGCTCGACTTGAGCAGTGGTTATCGCTGGTACGGTTCGCCGGGTTACTGGGGCGAGATGTATCGCGTGCCGGTGGCGTCGCGCGGGTTGGAGAATTGGCGATTGCAGGTGAAGCCGGGTCAGCTTGAAGATCGTCGTTCGCTGCTTACGCAATTCGACCGTCTGCGGACGGACTTGGATCACAGCGGCAATCTCAAGGCGATGGGCTACTTCCAGCAACAGGCCACCGAGATTCTGCTCTCGAATAAAGCTCATGAGGCGTTCGACGTTTCCAAAGAAGATCCCAAGCTGCGCGAGCGTTATGGCGTGGAATGGGGTGAGCAGTGCTTGGTCGCTCGCCGGTTGGTGGAGCGCGGCGTGAACATGGTCACGGTGCATGTCCCCGGCCGAGCACCCGGCAGCTTGGGCAAGAACTACGACTGGGACGACCACGCGGTGAATTGGGATCTGATCGAGGCCATGCACGATCGCCTCCCCTTCTACGATCGCACGGTGGCGACGTTGATTGAAGACCTGCATCAGCGCGGGTTGAACAAGAAAGTGCTGCTGCTCGTGACGGGAGAGTTCGGCCGGACGCCGCGCGTCGATAACAACTCACCCGGCCGCTTCGGCCGCGACCATTACCCGGCCGCCATGTCGATGCTCATCTCTGGTGGCAAAGGTCCGCTTGGCACCGTGATTGGCGCCACCAACAGCAAGGCCGAGTATCCCGTCGATCGGCCGCTCGATCCCGATGACATTCGTGCGACTCTGTTGCACCATCTGGGGATCGACTACACGCAAGAACTGCCCGACCACGCCGGCCGCCCTCTGCCGCTGTGCTACGGTCGTCATCTGTCAGAATGGGCTTGATCGACTTGCCGACGAACGCGGATTGGATGGCCGATGATGCCACAGTCCCCGTTGACGTTCACAGCCTCGGCGTTGCAGTGTTTGAATTCGTTGGTGGTATCGTAGACGCGGCGGCGAAGCCAATGAGCGTGTCGGGCCATTGATCGAAGTTCTCGGCGGCCATGACTGCGGACGAAATGAACAACGCCACGGCAAACGCAAGGCCGTTGCGCACGGTCACGAAGAAGAGCGGCACGGCGGAACTCCATCAATGGGATTCATGAAGACGAACATCTCGCGCATGGCAATGTTCGTCTTCTCGACTGCGACCAACCAGTCAGAGGCTATCCGAGAAGTCGATTCACGCGTCTTGCTCATGGCTTCGATTCCAGTTCCAACGCCTCGCGGAACTTGGCGAGCGACTCTGGTTCATTCCCCTGAGCGGCGTAGGCGTGGCCGTAAGCTCGCAGCATTTTGATACGCCAAATCGGAGGCAGGTCTTTGAGATCGCCGTAGGGCTTGAGCACGGCCAGAGCCTCGTCGGTCTTGACCTGATCGGTCAGCAGCCGAGCGATCGCGATCGTCGCGGTGAGCGGTTGCCAACCGTTTCCTTGACCGGTGATCGCGAACGCTTGCCGATACGCGGCCAAAGCGAGTTCGTCGTCTTTCGAATTGTTGGTGCAGTTGTCGGCCAGTGTGAGCCAGAACGCTGCGTTGTTCGGAGCCAGTTTGACCGACGCTTTCAGATCGGCTTCGGCTTTCGGTCCGTCCTTCAGGAACGAGTAAATCTGGCCGCGCAGATGAAATGCCTCGCTGGCTTGATTCGACATGTCTGCGGGCCATGTTGAAAAGTCCTCGGAGGCAAACTGCTCGATCAACTCTTTCCACTTGCGGTCCTGATGGAGGGTTCGCATCCGCATTAAAATTGCGTCTCGGTTGGAACTGGCATTGTCGTTGCGCGCTTCAAAGGCGAGTTCGCCGAAGTCGTTGCGGTCGTCCATGACTTTCGTGCTGTTGCTCGCGGTCCAGAGCGAGCGTTCGATTCGATCAGCGGCGACGATGTTGAAGCCGTTCGCGGCGTCTTGTTTCGAGTTGGCTTTCGGGCCGACGGTGAAGCGATAGGTGACGTCTTTTCTGGCGAGCGGCGCGAGGTAGTTGTCAACGATGTCTTGCGGCGAGTTGTCCTTGGGCAGCGCCGCTTCCACGCGAAGATAGAGATGCCCGGCATCGGCAATCGCTCGCACAGTGGTCGCGCCGTGGGGCACGTTTCCAACGTGCCCGTTCTTCCGCGAATTAAGAAGCACGTTGGAAACGTGCTCCACGGTGCTGCGTTCCCACTGTGGCGAGTCCCACGTGATCGGCCCCGTCACCAGACTGACGCTCAGCCGTTTCGCTCCGGGGAGCGGCGCGAGTCGCATCGCTTTCGTGTCCCAATTCATCGGCGAGTTCGCGAACGGTTCCTGATAGCCGTCGTATGCCAGTCGCAGATGCTTCGCGTCGTGGCCGAGCGGCGGGAACATCACGAATCCCCACGCAGGGGGCGGCTTGGGGTTCGCTCCCTGCGCGTCGAAGAGCGAATCGACCAGCGCGTTGCGCGAGTCGATCGCGTCCAACAGTCGGTCGCGCGACGTGAGGTCCGGTTGAATCTGAAACGCGTGATGCAGATGCACGACCTTCGCGAGTGCCTTCAGATAATCGAACGGTTCCGTGAATGTGGGTTTGAGGAATGGGGCCAAAATAGGTTTTCGATGTCGCCGCTCACTCGCCTCCGACCTTGCGTCGGTGGTTCCCGCGCTTCTGCACTACGCGAAAATGCCGGAGTTGCTCGTAGTGCAGAAACGCGGGAACCACCCTGGCAGGCAGGGTGGCGGATAAAACGGACACACGACAAGGCAGCTCATTGCGGATTCATCAGTCCTCGAATCGAGGTGACGGCTTCGTTGACCATCTTCTCACCGGCGTCGGCGGCGAGGAAGCTGCACTCGGTCGCACCGTAGCCACCTTCTTTCACGGCTTGCACAGTCGGGATGTAAACGACGAACGGCGTCCCCTGGCCATGATAGGCCAGGCCGAGAATGAACGTGTTGGCGACGGGTGATTTCTCGGTGAGATCAAGCTGATGCTGAATGAACGGCTCGCCGGGGATCGCCACCAATGCGAGGTCGCCATTGATGATGACCGTCAGCAGTAGTTTTCAAAAATGCGTCCCACCGCCAGATGAGCTTTGATCTTGATGGCGTTCGACACGCCGTCCATCGCAATCAGCTTTTCCAGTGCCGCGTTGGCCGGCTGCCACTGGAATTCGCGACTGTAACCCTCCGCGACGAAGAGCAGCGATTGACCAGCTTGCTCGGGAGTGATGTCCATGAGGGCCAGAGCCATTTCAAACTCCGCCCGCGCCGCCGCTGTGTTTTTCTCCAACTCGTAGGTCTCGCCGATCCCGATCAGGGCCGAGGCTTTTTCCGAATCGGTTGCCGCTCGGTCCAACGCGGCCACAAACTGCGTTCGAGCCTCGGCTAGTTTCCCACTCCCCACCATTTGTGTTGATATTTCCGTCCTGTGAGCCGCAAGGTGCTAGCCGCGGGTTATCTTCATCGACCCGCAGTTAGGACCGTTCGAGAATTAACTGTCGCATTGTCGCTGATCGCTCCGCGATCAGAACGCGCTCCTGGCGAACTCGGTGAGACAGCCACCAAATCGCCGGATGATAGAACAACAGTGTCTCGACCAAAGTTTGCACGAAGTTCATCGCGAAGTCGTGCCGCCGAATGTGAGCCAACTCATGCGCGAGCAACGCTTCCAATTGCACCGGCTCTCCTTGCAGCTTTGTCTCCGCGTCGCTGCCGCAACAGCCGCAGTCCGACTGCCGATATTCCGACAACCACCGCAATCAACCACACGCTATGAATCAACATCCAACCGAGCGACTCAACCCACGCATTCGAGCTTGGCATGTGACATCTCCTGTACGTAGCCATCACGCTCCGCGTGATGAGCCGAACGCTTCACAAGATTCCAATCAGAACGACAAATCCGGACACCTCTAAATTCCAAACGCTGGGAAGCGTTCGGCTCGTCACGCGGAGCGTGACGGCGACGTTCCGCGCCGCTTCGCGGCTCGCTTCCGGCTCGCCGCGGGTTTCCGCGTGTCGAGCTGTTCGAGCAACTGCCGAATCTCGTCGAGGTCCGCCTTCGACGCCTCTTGCGACGAGAGCACCTGCAACACCAACGATTTCGCTGAGCCGTCGTAGAGCTTTTGAATCACCTCGGACATCACATTCCGCCGAGTCTCTTCCTGCCCGGTCGCCGCCGTGAAGGTCATCGGAAACGAAGACTCGTCCCGTTCGACCAGCCCCTTCTCGAACATGACCGCCAGCATTTTGACGGTGGTCGAGTAATTCGTCCCTTTGTCTTCGTTCAGCGCGTTATGCACCTCACGAGCGGTACACGGCCCCGCGTCCCAGAGCTTCCGCAGAATCCGCAACTCCACTTCCGTCGGCTGCGTCGATGCCGGTCTCGCCATGAGCGAACTCCCTCCAGACAAAACAACTAGCGAATTGATTCGCCACATAGTAGCGAACTAATTCGCTTGTGCAAGCTCAGTCGGCGGAAACCGCGAGTTCGATTTCAATCTCAACGACTTCATCTCGGCAGATATCTTTTCCACAACAGCGAAGCGGCTTTGTCACCGCCGGAGACGATGCTTCGGCCGTCCGGGCTGCAGGCGATACCGCGGACATCGCCGGGGTGACCGATCAGGGTCTGGCTTGCGATCGCGGTTTCCAGATTCCAGATTTTGACGGTCTGGTCCAACCCGCAGGAGACGACGCGCTTGCCGTCGGCGGTGAACGTGGCGTCGTAGACTGGTCCCAAATGACCTGCGAGCTTGAGGACTTGCTTGCCGGTTTCGACATTCCAGATGCGGACGGTTCGATCTTCGCCGGCGGAGACTAGTTGCAGGCCATCGGCTCGAAACGCGATCGCGTGGACGCCGCTGCCATGTCCAACGAAGACTCGTTTCTGTTTGCCCTTGGCCACGTCGTACAGGCGAATGCTCCAATCCCAACTGCAGGTGGCGATCGTCTTGCTGTCCGGGGTGAAGCAGAGGCAGTTCACCAGATGAGTCGGGAACTCGCGCACCAGCTTACCGCTGGCGGCATTCCAAATTCGGACCGACTTGTCCCAGGATCCGGTGGCGATCAATGTGCCATCGGGACTAAAGGCCGCGCCGTCAACTCGATTGGTGTGTCCGTGAAGCGTGAAGACTTCCACTCCCTTTTCGACATCCCAAACCTTGGCGGTGTTGTCTTGAGCTCCCGTGATGACTTGCCGGCTGTCGGGGCTGAAGTTGACCGCCATGATGTGGCCTTCGTGACCTTGTATGGTGCGCCGCAACGTCCCGTCGCTGGCCGAGTGGATCCACAAGGCGTTGTCGTCTCCGGCAGACGCGATCCAGAGGCCGTCTGGGCTGAAGGCCAAACAGACGACCGGCTTTGTGGGCCCGGCCAGCGGAA
The DNA here is from genome assembly GCA_964430385.1 of uncultured Planctomycetaceae bacterium. GTDB lineage: Bacteria > Planctomycetota > Planctomycetia > Planctomycetales > Planctomycetaceae > CAYSHJ01. The sequence continues at coordinate 9,704 of CAYSHJ010000485.1, read as the reverse complement.
TCACGATCGGTCGCAAGAAGTAGTACCAGACGCCGCCGGCTCCCAAACAGCAGGCCAAGACAATGCTCGCTGCGACAATGATCTTGGTCCGCGACGAAGTCGAAGTGGTTGGGCGATAGACATACGGTTGAGTCGTGGGCTGCGCCGGCTTTGGTGGTACGGCTGGTTGAGACACCGTGAGCGGTGGTGGCGTTGCTGCAATCTCAGGAGCGGAGACTGCGGCGGCTGGCACCTTCGACTCGGCTGGTTTGGAAGCCGGTTTGAGTGGAGCAACGGCAGGTATCGTCGCGGGAGATTTCTTGGCTGGCTCCGGTGACTTCGTGGATGTCGCTGCCGGGCTGCTCGAATTCGGCGTGAAGAAGTTTTGGAGCTCCGGCACCGCTGCCGCTCGCAACCACTGCGCCGAACCATTGCGACAAACCTCGTCATCAGGATCGAGCGTGCCGTTCTTCGCCAGGTCATTCAACGCGAAGATTTCGACCGGGCCGAATTCTTGTCCAAGGCTGCGCCACATCCAGTTGCTCATGTTGTTCTCGCACGGCGTTCGTTCGCACACAAGCCGGGGGAGCGCTCGCCCGCGCTCACGCTTTTTGAACTTGCGCTGTTTTTGATTCGGCCCCATCCGGCTTGTCCGGATGGGGAAGACGATGGAGAAACTCACGCTTCGGGTTATTTATCTGTTCAACACGCTCACCATTCGCCGGCCACGTCTCGATTCTGGCTAGTGAAGATCGCGTTCAATGTGGTTTGGCTGACCGACTGGTTGGCGAATCGAACCGAACCGTCGCCGAGCAACAAGTGGGCTCCGCCGCTGTGTTGGCTGCGCGGTCCCGCGTTGCTGTCGACGTTGTTTTGAAACGTGCAGGGCATCCCGCCGGGGATCGGATCGCAGAACGGAATCCAGTCGGAGGTCGGATCGCTGTTGATGCCGCGACAGAGCGAATCGCAATCGAGTCCCACGCTGGCTGAACCTGCGCCGTGAAAGGCCCAGACTCCTCGGTTGTCGCGTGGAGAGGGCTGAATCCGGAGTTCGGCGACCACGACGGTTTGGCTGGAACCGTCGGTCATGTCGGCATGACGAACCGCGACGTTTTGGCCCATCACGCCGCGATACTTGAGCTGTTGCCAGTCGTCGGTTCCCCAACTCGCCCCGCCGAAATTGGCTCCGTAGTTGCCGCGACGATAGGTGATGCCCAATCGCGGCTCGAACGGGATTTCGGCACCTGTGTCAGTCGGGCACAAGAAGCCGGGAATCGAAGCGGATCGCAATTGGTTGTTCGCCGGGTCGTCGCTCGTCAGCGTTGAGACATACGATTTGAAAAGCGGGGACGCATCGAGATACGGCAAGATCGAAATCGTCCAAGTTGTTCGAGGCTCATCCCGTCCGTTGTTTAAGAAGGCTGTGGCTCGAATGGAGGCGGGGGGATAGATGCGATTCGACCCGTGATAGTTTTCTAACGCCACCCCGATCTGCTTGAGATGGTTCCGGCACTGTGTCTTCCGAGCGGACTCACGAGCCATTTGCACGGCGGGAAGCAGCAGAGCAATCAAGATCGCGATGATGGCGATCACGACCAGCAACTCGATCAGCGTCATGCCCGCCGGTGAGCGAGGTCTCAATGGATGCGGGGGAGGCTTGAGGTTCATAGGAGGCAGTCGGCGTTTAGTCGCGAGCGAGTCACACACCAGTGAAGTGGCCGAACCAGCCGAGGGTTCGATCCGCAAAGAATACGGCGATCCCAGCCGCAGCACCGAAGATGTAGGCCAAGGCGGCCCAGCGATCCGATCGAGCGTCCACAGTCTTTCGAAAGAGTCTTTCGAGGATGTGTGATCCAAACGCCACGCAAATCAGAAACGCGAAGAAAGGAATCACATTTTTCCAGTTCACCCATGACCCGCTTGCGGCAATCGAAAGCACGAGCGCAATGAACCCAGCCAAGGCACTCCGTGAGAGATTCACGACAAGCTGGGGCATATTGCGAATGGAAATTCGCCGGTTCGTTGAACATGGTGATTCGGTCAGATTGGTACTCATGGCAAAGGTTCCTTGAGGGAGTTTCGAGTTGGAATGAATTCAACACGCTTGAGTGCGTCCGCCCTCGCTGACGCTTCGGGTTAGTTTGTTGGGGGTTCGCTCGTGGGAGGCTTCTCGGTTTGCGGCTGTTCGGTTTGAGTCTTGGCTGGGCCGTCTTTCGTGTCGGCGTCGCCCTTCGACTCCGGTTTGGTCATTGAGATCGGTAGCGGCGGGGCGAATTCTGTCAGGCTCACGACGCCATCGCCGTCGACGTCGCGGCGGCGAAACCATTTCTCGGCTTCCTTGGGTTTCCGATCGCCGGTGAACTCGGACAAAGTCAGTTGGCCATCGTGATCCGCATCAAGCTCGGCGAACTTCGCAATTCGTGGGTTTTCACGAGGAGTCTTCTCCGAATCTGTATCCAGATTCGGAACGGCATCGCCGGGAACGGTCGACTCGACAGAGTTCGATGGTGCCTTGGGAATCTCGATCGGCTTCTCGGAACTGCATCCGATGACGCCAGCTACGTAGACCCACAAAAGAAATTGGGTGGCACGCCCTGAGGCTTTGCGAAGGGCGTGCGAACGGTCCACGCCCTTCGATGACTCAGGGCGTGCCACCCAACGGCGGATCGAAATCGCAGTCATGGTTTTCAGCAGCATGTGTTTGGCTTTCCAAAAATTGCTCTTCGCCGTTCGGGTTGGACGGACGATTGACTGAGCCGCAAGGCGCTAGCCGCGGGTGCTATTTTCAAGAACCCGCGGCTAGCGCCTTGCGGCTAACGAGCGTCAAATTCCTTCCAGAATTCCGCGGTGGTCTTGTCGGGCAGGTAGGCGGCATCTTCCTTGAAACTGAGTCGCTCGAGATTGGTGAGATCGCGCAGGGACTCGATGTTCTTCGCGAGCGGCGGAAGGGTGGCATCCTTCAGCGTGGCGTTTCCGGAAAGCGGCGCGAGGTCGATGGCTTCGGTGCAGTCGTGCATTCGGAGCGTGGTCAGCGGCATGTCTCGCAACGGCGAGATGTCGGAGACTTTGGTCCCACTCAGGTGCAGGTAATGGATCGGCATGCCCTTCAGGGGACTCAGGTCGGTCACGCGGGTGTTGTAGATCCGCAGTTCCCTCAACGGCATGTCGCGCAGCGGAGTCAGATCAGAGACGGCCGTGTTCCCCAGCCAGAGTTTGCTGATCGGTGCTCCCTTGAGGAATGCGAGGTCGCTGATCGCCGAGTTCTCAAGGTCGATGGACCAAGTGCGGTCGGGAAGTCGTCGCAGCAGGTTGATTTTGATGCCGGACTTCGTCAACTGCGTCAACCAGGGATTCGCCGCCAGATCATTCCAGAACTCTTCGGCCGTTGAGACCGGCAAGAACGGGAATTGCTCCGCCAGTTCAAAGGCCAGCATTTGCAGCTTGGGCAGCGTGCGAAGCCGTTCGATGTTCCGAGCCGCCGTGGGGACGGTGACTTTCTCCAACGTGGAGATGTCCGCAACGGCCGAGACGTCGGTCAGGCGCGGGCACCCTTGGAGGTAGAGCTTCTTCAGCGGCAGTTCGATGATCGGTGACAGGTCCGCGACGTTCGTTTTGCCGAGACTCAGTTCTTCGAGCGGCATCCCCCGCAACGGGCCGAGATCTTCGATCGGGTTGCCGTCGAGGTACAAGACGCGCAGCCGCAGATCCTTGAGGGACTCCAGATTCGTGACGTCGCAGGAAACGAGCGTGAGTTCCGAGATCGGTGCGCCGCGCAGGATCGAGAGATCCTTCAGCGGCTGCTTCGCGAAGTTGAGCTGATACGTCCCGTTGGACAACTTGTAGAGCGTGAACTTCAGCCCGCTCTGGCGGAGCACCGGTAGAAACGTCTGCTCGCGATCCCAGTCCCGCCAGAATTCCGCCTTCGATCCCGTCGATGCGGCGTCCATGTTGTCCATGACTTCCGAGCCGAGTTGTCGCAGTCGGGGATGTTCGCGCAGCGCGGCGATGGCCTTGAAGTCGGCCTCCGGCAGATCGCGGTACTCCGAGGGAAGCAGCAGCACTTCGAGCGTCTTGATCTCCCTGAGCACGTCGAAGTTCCGGGCATCGCGGCATCCCCAGAGCACCAGTTCCCGCAGCGGCATCCCGCGCAACACCGAGAGATCGGTGATCCGGTCGTATTGCAGGTTGCAGGACTCCAACGGAAGCCCGGCCAGCGGCTTGAAGTTGATCACCGGTGTGTACTTCAAGTCGAGGCTCCTGAGCGGCATGTCCGCGAGCGGCGAGAGATCCGTGACGTGCGTCGCGCGGAGCGAGAGTTCATCCAGCGGTGCTCCACGCAACGGCGAGAGATCGCTGACCGGGCAGACCGAGAGGTCCAGCGACTTGAGCGCCAAGCCCTCTAACGGGGACAGGTCGAGCACCTGCGTTCCTGCCAGCGTCAACTTCTCGAGCGTCCGCATCTCGCTCAGTGGGGAGAGGTCCGCCACGCCCGTTCCGTTGAGCACCAACCGGGTCAGCCCCATTCCTCGCAGCGCGGAGAGATCGGTCAAACCTTTGATGCCGCTCAGATCCAATTGCGTCAACGGCGCACCGGCCAGCGGCGAGAGATCCGTGACTTGCGTCCCGCTGAGATCGAAATGGAGCCCGCCATCTGGGCCGGCGTAGAGGCGTTTTTTGAGCGGGTTCTCCGCGGAGATCGGCAAGTCATTGAGCCGGGCGAGCCAGTAATTGACGACGTGCGCCTTTTCTTTCCCCAGCAGACGAGCCACCGGCATCAACTGTGCCGCAGGCCGTTGCTGCTGCTGCATGGCGCGATGGAGCTTGCTGAGACTTTCCAGCGTGAGTTTCCCGCCGTCGCCGGAAGGAGCCGCGAGTAGTTCGTCACACAGCGCGGCATTGGCCTTGGCCCGCGCGTCGGTCGGACGCAGGGCCAGCGCGGTGCGGTACGCCTCGGCCGCTTTGGCGAAGCGGAATTGACACTGCAACACATCGCCCTGCGCGACGAAATACTCCGGCACATCGGGCCGGAGCTTCGAGGCATACGCGAGCCGTTCGAGGGCCTCGTTGAACTGTTCCTTCGCCACCAGCCCGCGAGCCTGTTCGGCAAACGCCGGAGCCGCCGCTCGCAATTCGTTGAGCACGGCCGCGATTTGTGTCCTGGCCCGCTCGGCCTTCGCCGCCTGCCACAGACTCGCCGTGATGCCGATGATCAACGACACCGCAATCGCACCGCCGGCCGCAAAAGTGAGCTTGTTGCGACGGATCAACTTCTGCAGCCGATACGACGAACTGGGAGGTCGAGCAATGACCGGTTCGTTCGCCAGATAACGCCGCACGTCGGCCGCCAGACCGTTGGCCGTCTCGTAGCGCCGCGTCCGATCTTTCTCCAGCGCCTTGAGCACCACCCAGTCCAAGTCGCCGCGTAACAGTTTCGACAACCGCGCCGGTTCGATGCCCCGATTGGCGGCGATGCCCGGCATCGTGTCCGCCAGAGTCAACCGGGTGCTGGGCTTCGGCGGCTCTTGCTCGCGGACGAGTTTTAATAATTCGTCCAGCGGCGCGGTCTTGACCGTATCGCCGCTGATCGGAGTCGTCCCCGTCAGCAGCTCGAACAGGATCACACCCAACGAGTAAACGTCGGCGCGCGTGTCGACATCGACAGCGTCAAACGACGCTTGCTCCGGTGCCATATACATCGGAGTCCCCATCACGTTGCCAAAGGTCGTGAACAGCGTGTGGTTCGTGAGCGGAATCCCAGACGTCGCCTTGGCGAGTCCGAAGTCGATCACCTTGGGAACCGGCTTGCCGTCGTGGGTCTCGACGAGAATGTTGGTCGGCTTCAGATCCCGATGGATGATCCCCTTCTGATGCGCGTGCTGCACCGCCGAGCAAATCTGCACGAACAGATCGAGCCGCTCGGGAACACTGAGTTTGTGCGCGTCGCAAAACTCCGTGAGCGGCACTCCTTTCACCAACTCCATCACGAAGAACGGCTGCCCGGCCTCAGTCGATCCCGCGTCAAGCAGCCGGGCGATGTTCGGGTGGTCCATCAGCGCGATCGCCTGCCGCTCCGCTTCAAACCGCGACAGGATCATTTTCGAATCGCCACGGTCCACGCGAATCAGCTTCAAAGCGACTCGGCGTTTGACCGGATCGGTTTGCTCAACCATCCAGACGCTGCCCATGCCCCCTTCGCCAATCTTCTGCAAAAGCTTGAACGGTCCAATCTGAACGCCGGGCAGAACGGGAGCAGGGAGGATGATCGTCGTAGGCATTCCTACATCCAACGGCGGGCACTCCAAAAAACTCCCCCCGTTGTCGTAGGCCCGCAACAGCGCTTCGATCCGTCGCGCCATCGCGGGATCATCGCCGCAGACTTCAAGCAAGTAGTCTTTACGAGCCGATGGCGCGCCAATCTTGCGAGCGACTTCAAAGACCGCTTGGTCATCCAGTTTCGTTGCCACCAATTCCCAATCCTCCCGGCACGCATGTAACCCGAAGCGTCAGCGAGGGCGAACGCTTCACGGACTCCACGATTCGAGCTGTTCTGAAGCACCCGCCCTCGCTGACGCTCTTTGAAGTTGCGCTGTTTTTGAATTGGCCCCATCCGGCTTGCCCGGATGGTGAAAACGATGGAGAGCTAGTCGCGAGCATCACAGACCAATCCCCCAGTTTTCCCGCAGTTCGCCGCCGGAGGCGGCGAACTGCGGGAAAACTGGGAGGTAGGTGGAGGAGCGATCCCGCTTAGCCCGCCATCAGATTCACCATCCGGGCAAGCCGGATGGGGTCTCACCCAATCGCCGCGTTTTCTCGATCCAACTCGTCGTGACTACCTCAAACTGCGCAACTTCAAAACTGACGCTTCGGGTTACAAGCCACAAAACGGCCAGCCCGGTGTTTACCGGCCCTCCCCTTTGACGACCCTAAAGTCCTGAAACTTCACAGTACAACCGGGCTCCGTGTTGTTCGTCAGCGACACGCCGACCTGCACCGTCCCCTTCAGCGTGTCGAGCGTGTACTGCGGTAGCTCCTTCCACGTCTGGCCCTTGTCCTTGCTGAAACTGCTCAGGAGCAGATCGCCCCGGCGTTCCAGTCGCAGGTACACGACGGTGTCTTCGATATCCTCCGGCACATACAGCATCCGTTTGCCGTTTTCCCACACCTGCAACTCGCAAGTGGTGGCATGCATTCCCCGGGTGTTCTTGCTCCCCTTCTCGAACCGAATGAAGTTCTTTTCGTTAGTGCGGACAAGCAGTGTCCCTGCATGGTACGCCGTGGAAAACTTGCCCAGACTCTTCAACACGGAATCCGTCTTTGAGGGATCAAGGTGAGTGACCTTCACTTCCACGGTGAAATCGCCAGACACCTCCTGCAAGACTCGCGGCGCGTTGACCTTTCCCGGTGGGTAGTTATCGACATAGATGTCCGGAGTCGTCATCACCAGCGTCGTCCCCTGCAACTCGATCTTCGTTCCACCAGCCGGGTCTTCACTCTCGCCCCACCCCTGGATGAGTTTCGTTGGCTCCCCGGTTCGCGGAACCGACGTCGGGACGAATTCACCGAGATTGACAAAGCCATCTCGATCGACATCACGGCGCTCAAACCATTTCTTGGCTTCTTTGTCTTTTCGATCGCCGCTGAACTCGGCCAACGTCAACTGACCATCCTGGTCGGTGTCGAGGTCCGCGAATTTGGCGATGCGTGGGTTGTCACGCTTGGCTTTCTCCCCCTCGATTCTCTTCGGCACTTCTTCCGCAGTTGCGGGCGTGTTTGTGGATTGATTGGCCGATCCCGCGAGCGGCGGAGAGTCAACGATCTTGCTGGTATCGGACACGGCCGGACGCTCCCCTTCCGGCTTCGAACCGCAACCGGCGACTCCGCCCAGCAGACAAGACATGACGCTGACACACAGCAGAATTGTTGTCTTCATGATTGAAACGTGGCTCCGCCTATCTGTTTTTCTACTTCGGGTGCATTTTCCCCAGACGACAGTTCATGGTTTCGCTTCTGACTCAATTGCCCGTCCTGACCTCGCTGGTGTGTTTGGTTCAGGTTTGCGCAGGCGGGCGATCTCCTTTTGAAGCGCCTTCAGTTGATTTTCCAAGTGCGCCACACGTTCTTCCACCGACGTAGCTTTGATAGCGGACTCATCAGAACTTGTTTTGCCGTTGATCGTCAATTCTTCAAAGTCGACCGTAAACGGCGCGTCGGATGTATTCACCGCGGCGACACCGACCAAGACCTCATCCGCCATTTCCACTTGAAACGACTTCACCTCGTCCCACTCTTTTCCGTCGTGACTGATGGAAACGGAAACGTTCTTTCCCTGGCGAGTGGCCTTCAGCCAAGTGGACCGCCCTTGGAAATACGTGGCGTCCGTCGGATCGCTGCTGACGCCGCTGTGCTCGTTGTTGCGCCAGTATTCGATCAGTGGCGGATAACAATAAAGTTCTTCCGGGCCGAGCCAGTACGCGTTGCGTTCGATGCGGAGAAAATTCTCTTCGTTCTCCCAGATCAGAAGTCCTGCTCCGTTAAACGGCCTCCCTTTTCCGGTGGAGATGACACCGGGCTTGAAGTCCGCCGTGACTTTGACCTGAACGGTGAAATCACCTCTGATCGACCGGAGAATTCTTGGAGCGTTCAGTCCACGAACGGGGCTCAGGTCGTGGGCCTTCGCCGGAACTGTGATGCTGAGCTTGAGTTGGTCCGCGGTGAAGCGGTACTCACAGTCCTTGTCGGGATCAGTGACAGTGCCCCAACCAGCGATGGTTGATTGAGCGGGCTTTTCCTCGGCGTGGCTTGAAACACCGAGAGAAGGTGCCAGCAGAGCGAGTAGCGCCGTCAGAATGACAAGCGATCGGGGCTTCATGAGTTGCTCCGTGTTCAATTTCGATTTGTGACACTCTTGGTTCCGTCGAACATTAGCCGCGCGGCGCAAGCCCCGGTTCCTTACGTTTAACCTGGGCTCGCGCCGCGCGGCTAATTTCTTTGACGCTGATCAGATCGGTTCCGACGATGGCCATCAGGGATCAGTGCGAAATCGGCGTCCGATTTCCCCGATGAAAAATGGAGCGTTCGCAAAAAAAAGCTCTCCGCCCTTCGTGTTGATTTCAACGTCCCGTGAGCCGCAAGGCGCTAGCCGCGGGTTGTTTCCGCCGACCCGCGGCTAGCGCCTTGCGGCTCACAAACTCACTTTCAACACAAATGGCTGAGAGACCAGAACTCATTGACCGATGCGAACCCGCAGCCACGACTTCGCGTAGGCCCAGTCGGCATCCGCCGTTGATTCAGAGATTTGCAACGCGTCGGCAGCCTGGCTGATCGTCAGCCCCGCAAAGTACCGGAGCTTGACGAGCTCCGCCTTGCGCGAGTCATGCACGGCAAGCTCGTTGAGGGCCTCATCCAAGGCGATCAAGTCGATGCTTCGAGTCGGCGCTTCGATCCGGTCCTCGTCCAAGTCGACTCGCTGGAGCTGTCCCCCGCGTTTGAGACTTTGCTTGCGCTTCGCGCTCTCCACCAGAATCCGCCGCATGGCTTCCGCCGCCGCCGCAAAGAAGTGTCCCCGGCTATTCCAGTGCTGTGACTGTTCCACATCCACCAGCCGGACGTACGCGTCATGCACCAACGCGGTGGCCTGCAACGTCTGCCCCGGCTTCTCCTGAGCCAGCTTCGCCGCCGCCAACTTCCGCAGCTCCTCATAAACCAGCGGCAGCAGCCGCTCCGCC